>JAKAPB010000149.1 GCA_021823045.1 Actinomycetes bacterium
CCGGAAGGCAGGGTGAGGCGTTGATCTATGAGTCAGGAGACCCGGGTCTATGACTGCGAATTAGAGGAGATGCGTGAGATCCGTCGGAGGTACCCTTGTCCTGGGTGGGACTAGGTCGGGGAAGTCAAGTTTTGCAGAATCGCTTCTGACCGGACTCGGTAAGCCAGAGTACCTCGCCACCTTGAGCTTTGACCCTACGGATGGTGATGCTTTGGCGAGGATAGCCCTGCACCGGGAGCGTCGCGCAGAGAAGTTCGAGACTAAAGAACTTTCTGTGCCAGCGGAATTGCTCTGCCATATCAAGGGCACTACCAAGCCCTTTTTACTGGATTCGATTGGTACCTTCATCTCGTCTTCACTCAGTGGGAATGTCGATTTGGATTCCGAATTAGTCGAGGAACTATCCCACAAAGTGCAGAAGTTCGTCGTTGTTTCGGAAGAGGTTGGCCTGAGTGTTCACCCAGAATCCAAGATCGGTCGTGTTTTTGTCGACCGAATGGGCGCCATAAACCAAAAATTGGCCCTTGCTCTGGATTGTGTCTATTTTGTGCATGCTGGAATACCCGTCTTACTGAGGGGTAGCGATGGCTGAACAACTTGATGCACTACTTTCGTCGGTCGGCTTTCTGAGCTCATTTCCCACAAAAGCATCTCCGTCTAAGCGAACTCCGCGCTACTTCGGCGTTGCGGGAATGCTGCTAGGGCTGCTCCTGGGATTGATATGGCGAATCGCCTCGGCTCTATTTTCGCCAACCGTGGCCGCGGTATTCGTAGTTTGCGCGGATGTATTGCTCACCTATGGTCTGCATTATGACGCTATTGCCGATTGTGGCGACGGCCTTTTCGCACATATGAAAACCGAGCGGCGGCTAGAAGTTATGAGACAGCCAACCATCGGAAGCTTTGGGGCGATCGCCATTCTGCTAGTTGTCCTTCTGAGGGTGACGTCCTTGGCCGAAATGAGACCCAGTACTCTCCTCTTGGTCGGATTATTGGGCATATCTCGGTCCTTAATGGCACTAGGGATCGGGAGGGGAAATTACGCACGTCCCAACGGCGGAATGGCGAGTATCTTTCTCGGGTCCATGTCGGAGGGAGCCGACTTTTTAGTAGTTCTTCCGGTTCTGGTAGTCTGTGTCGCTTTAGTCGTATTTGGCGTTGGGTTTTTAGCCGGCGTGGTCGCGATCCTGGTGGCTTTCGGGGTTACGGCCTACTTTTACCGAAGAGGCGTTTTACTCCTAGGTGGCTACACCGGAGATTTGTTGGGAGGCTCTGGAATCCTCTTCGAAACCGTCGCCCTTCTTGTGCTGAGTGCCAAGGCCCTGAGATGAGTCTGACGCGATTTGGGATGAATTTGAGATGATGCTGCGGTGACTAATATGAGAAAGTACCGGCGAGGAGAGAAGGCTTCGAACCAAGTTCTTGGGGCGGCTACCGGCCTTTTGCTCGACCGAGTCTTCGGTGAGCCGTCAACCCGCTACCATCCGGTGGCCCTTTTCGGTCGACTAGCCGGGGGTATCGAACCGCTTTTCTGGGCAGATACAAGGCGGTCCGGAGGGTATTTATGGACGTCACTCTTGATACCGGTTTGGATTCTGGGTGAACTCCTCGAGGGTTCCTTCATCGCTACCGCTGTTTCCAGTTACCTGGCAATTGCCGAAAAGTCCCTCTTTGAAGCGGCGGCTTCCGTTCAAAGCGCATTGACACTTCCAGATCTTGACTTTGCGCGAAGCGAGCTGCTGTCGCTGGTTGGAAGGGACAGGTCTGAACTTGACGCGGGCGATATAGCCCGGGCGACCGTCGAGTCGGTAGCCGAAAATAGTGTCGATGCGGTGGTGGGCGTACTGTTTTGGGGGTCGCTCCTCGGGGCAAAGGGAGCGTTGGGATATCGGAGTATCAATACCCTGGATTCGATGTTTGGGAATTTTTCGGATCGATATTCGAATTTTGGATGGACTTCGGCAAAGTTGGACGATGTAGCAAACTTCATCCCCGCTCGCTTGACTACCTTAGTGATCTCTTTGCTATCTCGAGCCGACCTTGGGACCCTTAGGAGGACGTTTAGGCAGGCTAGGCCTCATCCTTCGCCCAATGCTGGACTCGTTGAGGCGGCATACGCCGAAGCATTAGGTATTGAACTCGGCGGTGAACTGAGCTACCGGGGAGTAGGTGAGTTTCGCCCACGGGTCGGAAAACTGGGCAAAGACGTCGTCTCGGAGGACATCGGGCAAGCGGTTTCGTTGGCTCGAAAAGTCGATTCAGTTTTCGTCACCGCGCTGCTTTTATTGGGCGTCTCCCTAAAGTGTTTTGTCCATTTCAAAGGGCTAAGGGAAGAGGGTTAATGCGCCCAAAAATGATCGTTGGAACCTCCTCTGATGCTGGAAAGTCGACCCTGGTCTCGGCGATATGTCGGGTACTTTCGGACAGAGGAGTCTCAGTTGCCCCTTTCAAGGCTCAGAACATGGCACTCAATTCGGCGGTCACGGAGGATGGCTATGAGATAGGTAGAGCTCAAGCAGGGCAGGCCTTCGCCGCCAGAACTACAGCAACTTACAATATGAACCCCATTCTGCTTAAGCCGGAGTCAGAACAGAGGTCGCAGTTGGTGCTTAGGGGGGAGGTGGTCGGCTCCTTTAGTGCCAAGGAGTATCAAGAACTCAAGCCTAAACTCTTTGGCGAAGTACTTTCAAGCTTTCGCGAACTAGCTAAGTCCTACGACTTGGTGGTGCTAGAAGGCGCTGGATCCCCGGCAGAGATTAACCTTCTCAAAGACGAACTAGTTAACTTGAAACTAGCGCGAGAGGTGGGGGCTAGGGCCCTACTTGTGGCCGACATCGACAGGGGAGGGATGTTCGCCCATATCTTCGGGACCATAAAAATACTCCCCGATGATTTGGCTGCTTTGATCGACGGCTACATGATCAACAAGTTTCGCGGCGATCCATCCCTTCTTGAGTCAGGCATCGACCAGCTTTCTGCACTAATTAACGCAAAGCACTTTGGTCTGCTCCGTTACTTCGGCGGCTCCAGGTTCGATTCAGAAGATTCCCTTTCCATTCCCTTTGGAAAGAGTTCGAACTCCGGAGCGCCCCTCAAGGTCGGCATTATTGCCTTTCCCCACCTTTCTAACTACACGGACTTTGATCCGCTTTTGACCGAGCCATTTGTCGAAGTCGCCTATCTCACAAAAAAGGACGACATCCACGGGTGTGATCTGGTAGTCCTGCCAGGTTCAAAGTCCACTATTGACGATCTTGCCTGGTTGAGGGCTAATTTTGACGCCTCTATTCGGAATTACGTCGACGGTGGAGGTTGCCTGCTAGGGATATGCGGAGGATACCAGATGCTGGGCCACGTGATAGAGGATGGAATCGAGTCTGAGGTCAAAACCGCTTCTGGCCTTGGACTTCTGGACATTTCTACAAAGTTTGAGCGGCGAAAACTGACGCTTACCAGATCTGGACGATTGATGGATAGTGACGTCGCTATCGATGGATATCAGATTCACAATGGAAGGGTCATGTATATGGGCGAGGTCGAAGGACTCTTTAGCCTCGATGAGTCTCCGGTGAGGCATCGTTTTGGCGAGAGTGACGGCTCTAGGGGGTCAGAGGGTGCGATACGAGCCAATGTTTTGGGCACCACGCTGCACGGTGTTTTAGAGTCGGATGGTTTTCGAAGGTGGCTATTAAGACACGTCGCATCGAATACTAACAAGGATTACTCGCCGGGACCATCCTACTTGGATCTGAAGGAGGAGTACTACAACGGGCTCGCTAAGTGGCTCGTCGCAGCCACCATGGACACCGAGATGCTCGATTGGCTCAGGAGTTAGAGATGACAATCTGCAGCTGGGAAAGACGATATTGGTCGAAAAGAGAATTTGCCCGAATGATCCCTCCTGATGGGTCACTACCACTTTGAGCTGAAGTTTTCCACCGATGGGGTATTCAATTTCAAAGATGAGATTTATTCAAGATTTATTCAAGAGTTCGACTAGATAGGTAAATTTGGATTTGGACAGGATCTACTACTTCACGAACGCCGATACCGAAGTAATTACCATGCGCAGCGTCTGGGAAGGACTTCCCGGAGACTTCCCGGAGCTAATCGTCAAGAAGACCACTGATTATGCTTCGCTAGCCACCGAGGAGACCTCATCCGATTCTCGGACGGTAGTTATTGCTCGACTTTTGGGTGGGCAAGACACACAGTCTCTCGCCCAAGACATTTCTTCTTGGGCAAAGGGCATCGGAGGAGTATTTATAGCTTTTCCCGGGGAGGCAACTTTTGACGAGGATCTCGCGTTTATGTCGGAGATACCCGGGGGTTCATATAAATATGCCCTTGAGTACCTGATCAACGGGGGCCTTGAGAACTTCTCGAGTTTCCTACTCTTTCTGGCAGATACCCTCCTCGGATACGGATTTGGCTTTGAAGAACCAAAAGTCGTGCCAAATAGTGGCCTGTACTTGTCGCAAAAGAGCCATGATCCGCTCGCTCCCAAGGCGGTGGTTGTCTTTTATCGGGCGCACCTTATATCCTCCAACACTCGATTTATTCGCGATCTAGTTGACAAGATGGTCCTTTTGGGGATGAGCGTAGACGCTTACTTCTGCTACTCACTTCGATCAGCCGGCAACGAAGAGGGCTTGACACCCGCTAAAGAGATTCAGAGGCTCAACCCAGATGTCGTCGTTACGACGGTCCTCGCATCAGGGAGTTTTGATGATGACGAGCTCAGTTGGGATGCGGGAGAGATGTCGAAAATAGGAGTTCCAATTTTGCAAGCGTTGGTATCTACGAACTCCCAGTCGAGCTGGGCCGAATCCGATTTTGGACTTGGACCGATGGATGTGGCCATGAACGTCGCTATCCCCGAGTTTGACGGCCGGATCATCTCAGTACCATTCAGCTTTAAGGAAGTTGTCGATGATGACCAGCACTTTGGCACTTCGATTTCGGCCTATCGAACCTCCGAGGCCGGGACATTTTCTGTGGCGGGACTGGCGAATAGGCTCGCCCGTTTGCGCCAGAAGTCCAACCAGTCTAAAAGGGTTGCCATCGTCCTTAGCGCTTATCCGACTAGGCGGTCGAGACTAGGAAACGCCGTCGGACTTGATACCCCTCAGAGTGCGGTCAATCTTCTCGCCGAGCTTCGGCGAGCCGGATACCATACGGGGGAATTTCCCACAGATCCGGTCTTACTCATGGAACTTCTCGGAGAGCTTGTAGATTACGACTCGACCGAGGTACTCCCACGTGGTAGGTACGAGGTGACCTGGCCGACTGAGAAGTACCTGGAGGAGTTCTCGAAGTTCTCGGCGAAAGTTAAGGGAGAGTTAATTGAGACCTGGGGAGATGCGCCGGGTGACGCATTCGTTGCGCATGGAAAGTTCCATTTTCCTGCATTGAGGTTTGGAAACGTTATCGTAGCTATCCAACCCTCTCGTGGATTTGGAGAGAATCCCATAGCGATTTATCATTCAGCCGAATTAGCTCCGATGCACCATTACATCGCCTTCTACCGTTACCTTGACCTTGAGTTCCAGGCGGATGCAATCATACACCTCGGCAAGCATGGTACTTTGGAGTGGCTTCCGGGCAAGAGTGTTGGGCTCTCCTCCGACTGCTATCCACAGCTTGCATTGGGTGATGTTCCCTTTATCTACCCCTTCGTAGTGAATGATCCTGGGGAGGGTACCCAAGCGAAGCGACGGAGCCATGCGACCATCATTGACCATATGATTCCACCGTTGACTAGGGCAGGAAGCTATGGTTCGACTACGCAACTAGAAGACCTGCTGGATGAGCATCAAAAAC
>JAKAPB010000150.1:0-4525 GCA_021823045.1 Actinomycetes bacterium
AAGATGTCACCCCAATCCCGCATAACGGCTGTAGGCCGAAGAAGCGCCGTCGGGTCTAGGTCGAGGAGTATTAGAAGTTGGCCAGATATACAGGACCAGTTTGCCGGCAATGTCGCCGGGAAAAGGTGAAGCTTTACCTAAAGGGTGAGAAGTGCGATAAGGCTTGTCCTATGGACGGTAAAAAGCCATATCCTCCAGGTGAGCATGGTAAGGATCGGCAGAGGCAGGGATCTGAGTACTCTACGCAGCTGCGTGAGAAGCAGAAGGCTCGCCGGATCTACGGAATCCTTGAGAAGCAGTTTGCCAATACGTACAATGAGGCGAACCACGCCGCCGGGATCACCGGAGATAACCTACTTCGGATGCTTGAACTCAGGCTGGATAACGTTACATATAGAGCAGGTTGGGCTTCTTCAAGATCCCAAGCTCGGCAACTCGTGAGCCACGGCCACATAACGGTCAATGGCAAGCGGGTCGATATCCCGAGTTATCGACTCAAAAAGGGCGATTCCGTAGCCCTGGTAGCCAAGACGCGTGAGAATATCCAAGTCCGGACGACCAGGGACACCATGGCCCGGCGCCTACCAGCATGGCTGGAATCCGAGGGAACAGGCTTCGAGGTTAAGGTACTTAATCCGCCACTTAGGGAACAGATCGATACACAGATAAGAGAGCAGCTCATAGTCGAGCTCTACTCCAAGTAACCAATTCGTAGGAGTAAAGTGCTTTTTATTCAGAGACCAAAGGTTGAAGCGTTCGGTGAGGCAATAGGGAACCGTCAGAAGTTCACTATTGGCCCGCTCGAGCCAGGATTTGGCCACACTATTGGAAATTCGTTGAGGCGTGTACTTTTGTCGTCTATCCCGGGCGCAGCTGTTACCCAGCTTCGTTTTGATGACGCTCTACACGAGTTCACAACGCTTAGCGGAGTCAAGGAGGATATCACCGACATTGTCTTGAATCTAAAAGACGTTGTCGTGAGGTCCTTTTCTGAAGAGCCGGTGACAATTCGGATCGACGTTCGTGGACCAAAGGTCGTCAGGGCTGAGGATTTTGCCCTTTCGGCCGATATCGAAATAGTCAATCCCGATCTACATATAGCCAGTCTCAGTGCGAAGGGTCGGCTAGCTTTCGACGCTGTCGTGGAGAGAGGGAAGGGTTATCGATCTGCCGACAAAAACAAGAGGTCGGCGACTATTGGTATAATCCCAGTCGACTCAATTTTCTCACCCGTTAGAAGGGTGGCTTTCACGGTGACCCCCACAAGGGTAGAACAAGTGACCGACTATGACCTTTTGACCTTGGACATAGAGACTGATGGCTCGATAACTCCAGCTGATGCGCTTGCCTCGGCTGGCGAGACGCTGAAGAACCTCATGGTTCTGATCGCTGAGACCAGTGAGAGTCCTCAAGGCCTTGAGCTGACGGAGGCGGAAGTTGACGAAGTGCGATCCTACGACCTTGACCTCCCGATAGAGGAACTAGGTTTGACCGAGCGCCCGAGGAATTGCCTCAAGCGTGCCCAGATCAATTCGATTGGCGAACTGATAAATCGCTCGCCAGAAGATCTACTTGCAATTACTAACTTTGGCCAGAAGTCTTTAGACGAGGTCACTTCGAGACTTGAAGGCCGCGGACTTCAATTGAGGAGCAGGGACTAATGACACCGGGACGCCCTAAGAAGGGTAAGAGGCTCGGCCACAGCGCAGCACACCAGCGGGCCATCCTGGCGAATCTGGCGGCGTCGCTGTTTGCGGCGGAGTCGATTATGACTACTGAGGCTAAAGCGAAGTTGCTCAGACCAGTAGTCGAGAAAATGATAACCAAGGCCAAGGCTGGGGGAGTCCACAATCAACGGCTTGTCGTATCTTTCCTCAGGGACAAGGACATGGCTCATAAGCTCTTTGAAGATATCGGGCCACGCTATGAGGGGCGTTCGGGTGGCTATACGAGGATTCTGAAAAGGGGACCTCGTCATGGGGATAGCGCCCCAATGGTTGTTATAGAACTGGTGTGACACGGACTCACCCTGACAGCGATGCCGGACAAGGCGGACTCTTCGACGAGGAGTTTGTTCTGGATGAGGAGGCATCAGAAGTTGAAACATCGCATTCTAAAACGGCCCCAATAGGGGCCGTTTTGCATTACGCGGCTTCGATCAGTTATATCGGAACAGGATATCACGGAATCGCCTATCAGGCTGGACAAAGAACGGTTGTCGGCGTGCTCGGTGTGGCGATTGAGCGGGCCCTTCGCCAACCCGTTGACATTGTCGTAGCTGGACGGACTGACGCCGGCGTGCACGCCCTAGATCAGATAATTAGTTTTTCGGGGCCTGTACACAAGGGAGGTATCGACGGACTGTACCAGTCTCTATCAAGGCAATTGCCAGACGACGTCTCTGTAAATTGGGTCGGATTGACTGACAAGTCCTTCTCGGCCCGGCACTCGGCTAGATATCGGCACTATCTTTACCGGATCCTCCCGGGGGTCGAAAGGGATGCTTTGACCTCCGGGAGGAGTTGGCAAGTCCCTTTTGAACTTGACCTTGGAGCGATGAGATCGGCATCTTATGTGTTGATCGGTGAACATGATTTTGCAGGATTCTGCAAGAAGGGCCCCAACGGTACCTCGACGATAAGGCGGGTGTTTGAGGCGAGATTGAGTCGACGGGGGCGCTTTGTCGACTTTGAGATTTGGGCTAATGCCTTCTGTCATCAGATGGTGCGTGGAATTGTAGGTTCGCTAGTGGAGGTAGGGAAGGGCAAATGCTCGGTAAGCGCCTTCGCTGGTAGCGTACTTTATCCCTCTGGAGGTAGGCGTTGTCTTGCACCTCCGGGAGGCCTCTATCTGGTGGAAGTGGGTTATGGCGAGTTTTCCAATGCTAAGGATCTGGATCCGCTACTGTTTCCGGTTGGTGAAGTACCCAATTCCGTCTATGCTATTTCCTCGTGTCTTGGGCGCAAAAGCCGCCCGGAGCAATTTCTAAACCGGTGAGGATTATGAAGACATTCGTGACCAAGCAGTCTGACGCTGTTGCGGACCGCAAGTGGTATGTAGTAGATGCTGAAGGGATGGTGTTGGGGCGACTCGCGACCGAGGTCGCGCACATCATCAGGGGCAAGCATAAGGCGATCTTTGCGCCCTATTTAGACGCCGGCGATCACGTGATAGTAATCAATGCAGATAAGATCGTGTTGACATCGAATAAAGCTGATCGCAAGCTGGCATATCACCACACGGGCTATCCGGGTCACCTTCGGGCCGTGCTTTATCGCGACCTCCTCAAGGACAAGCCGGAGTTCGTTGTTGAAAAAGCGGTTAAGGGAATGTTGCCGCACGGCCCGCTTGGACGCCAGATGGCTAAAAAGCTTAAGGTCTATTCGGGGCCAGACCATCCCCACCAGGCACAGCAACCGGTTCTACGCACCCTCGGCACCGCGCCGAAGGGTTCTTGAGTCTTTTGATCCGAGAGGTTTTTAGGAAATGACTAAGACAACCATTCAGTCCACCGGAAGGCGTAAGCAGGCGATCGCACGGGTGAGACTCGTCGCTGGCCAAGGCAATATAACAGTTAACGACAAGCCCTTTGCAAGTTATATAACGTCGCTTGCCCAGCAGACCATGGCCACCGAACCACTGCGAGTCGCCCAGGTTGCATCGGAATACGACCTTTCCATCACGGTTGACGGTGGTGGAATAGCTGGACAGGCCGGTGCAATTCGACTGGGGATAGCCCGGGCATTGATCGAAGCCGATCCCGAGCTTAGAGGAGTTCTCAAGAAGGCTGGATTTTTGACCAGGGACGCACGAGAGAAGGAGTCCAAGAAGTACGGACTCAAGAAGGCCCGGAAGGCGCCTCAGTTCTCCAAGCGTTAGTTTCTTGCTTCGCTTTGGAACAGATGGAATTCGGGGCAGGGCCAACGAGACTTTGACGGTTTCGTTGGCCCTAGCTTTGGGGGTCGGCGTTGGCGAGGTTTTGGGCGCAAGCCGGGTGATTGTCGGGAGGGACACCCGCGAATCTGGCCCGATGCTCGTGGCCGGCGTGGCCGCTGGACTTATGAGCGTGGGGGTCGACGTGCTCGACCTCGGGGTAGCTCCAACCGGCGCAATTGCATTTGCCTCTTCTATGTATCGGCTCCCTGCGGTGGTCGTGTCGGCTTCGCATAACCCGTATTTTGACAATGGATTAAAGGTATTTTCCGCGGGCGGGAGAAAGCTGTCGGATCGGGACCAACAAGCAGTTGAGGGTTCTATTGAAGCGTTTTTGCACTCGGGTCAGCCAACGTTTATCCCATCCATTGGGACGTTGGACCGTGAGGACGTTTCCTTTAAATATCGGCAGCACATTTTAAGCTCGGTCGGAGCGGGGAAAAACCGTGCAAGCTTGCGGGTAGTGTTAGATCTGGCTAACGGTGCCGCCACTTCAGTAGCCAAAGAGCTATTTGGCGAACTCGGGGTAGAAGTGGTGCGAATTTTATCCGATAATCCATCGGGTAGAAATATCAATGATGGCTGCGGCTCG
>JAKAPB010000150.1:4535-5821 GCA_021823045.1 Actinomycetes bacterium
CATCGGCCCGTTGCGGAGGGCGGTGTTGGACTCTCGGGCAGATGTTGGCCTCGCTTTTGACGGCGATGCCGACCGCGTAATTGCGGTGAGCGAATCGGGTGAAGTGGTCGATGGGGATCAGTTGATGGCCATGTTTGTCCCTGACCTATCTGAAAATGGAAAGTTAAAGGGGGCTGGAATAGCGGCTACGGTGATGAGCAATCTCGGCTTACACCGTGCGATGGAGCGACTGGGATTTTCACTTTTTGTCACTCCAGTCGGTGATCGTTTTGTTCTGGATGCGATGGAGGCCAATGGACTGTCATTGGGCGGAGAGCAGTCGGGCCATATTATCTTTTCGGACTATGCCACTACGGGAGATGGTCTGTTGACCGGATCGATGCTTATTGACCTATTAGACAGGTCCAACGCAAAGCTATCGGAAATGTCCGAGGCCGCCATGACCAAGTACCCCCAGGTGCTGATCTCGGTCACGGTCTCGGATCCCAAGCAGGCGTCGTCGTCGGATCGGGTGCGGGAGGCAATTGAAGATGCGGAAGCTGATCTAAACGGTAGTGGCAGGATACTACTTCGCCCTTCTGGTACTGAACCTGTGGTGAGAGTAATGGTGGAAGCGGAGACCCACGCACAGGCTCGAAGCGTAGCAGAGAGCATCGCTGCGTCTATCGACTGCTAAGCCTCTTTGGAGGGAGCAATTGGATAAGGCCGATATTCGCATAGGCTCTAGAGAATGTGCGGAATTATTGGGGTTAGTGGGGTTCATGACGCTCCGGAAGTGATCATTGAAGCGCTTAGACGCCTTGAGTACCGGGGCTATGATTCAGCGGGGATGACCATCTACCAGGATGGAATGCTCAAGAGGGTCAGGGAGGCCACTGGTACCAATTCTGTAGAGCTGCTATCTAAGCACATCAAAGATTTCCAGGGCTCGGACTCGATTTCGGGTTTGGGCCACAATCGCTGGGCCACCCACGGGAGACCGTCGCAGGAGAATGCGCACCCGCATTTCGACTGCTCGGGACGGGTTGCAGTTGTCCATAACGGGATCGTGGAGAATTTCCGAGAACTCAAGGAAGAACTACTAAGCGACGGCCACGTCTTTTCGTCGGAGACTGACACCGAGGTGATTGCGCACCTTCTGGAAGTGGCTTTGATCGAGAACGGCCGGATAGATCTTGCACTGGCCGAGGTCTTTTCTAAATTGCGTGGAGCTATGGCAATTGTCGCAATGGAGACTTTTCGACCGACACTTTTAGCTTGTGTCAGAAGGACGAGTCCGCTGATAA
>JAKAPB010000151.1 GCA_021823045.1 Actinomycetes bacterium
GGTCGAATAGATGGTTCCACTGAATTCCTGACCACTGCTGCATGCGTGGTTTTTTAGTTAGCTGCATTGGGTGCTGGATTTTTCGAAACTACTTATCTAACTGATAGGCCGTTTCGCCAGTGCTGACTGCTGCTGAAGAGATATTTTAGGCTAGATGTGGGTATTCCAGCTTGGTGGGTTCTGTTCTTAGCTGCATGTCGACCCCTGCCGATAATTGAGACCCCCATCAGTAGGACCTAGTGGATGCGATTTGGAAGGTCTCTGATTTGATTTTTTGGATAACTCAAAATCAAAGTGCACATGTCGAAGTCGAGACTTACCTCACTGAAGCCGGCTTTTGCGGCGGTGGCCAAGGAGGCTTCATTTTTCTGTTCGACCTTCAAATAGAGGCCAAGCCTTGGAAAATCAGTGCGTAGTTTTGTCGCCAGGGCGATCAGGGCGTCGGTAGCTACACCAGCATTTCGCCGAGATGGTACTACGGCGTAGCCGATTTCGATTTCTTTACTTTTGGTACGTTTCCAATACCCAATCCCACCGATCACCCGCTCCAACCGACGATCAACTATCTGGAATTGGCTTGCACTGGGCCATTGGGAATCCAGCTGACGCAAAAGGTAGCTGACAATTTCGACGTCTTGAACTTGAGGGTAGTCCGAAGCCCAACCTGGCGATCTTCTGCCTTCTGAAATCGCCTTAGCCTCCGCGAGGGTAAGGGGTCTCAGACAAAGTAGGTCAGTTACCTCAATCACGCTCAGTCACTTTGCAAAGTAAGGGGTGAAGAGGGCTAGCTGTTGCTGATCTAGAGGGTCTTCGGAGGTATATCATCAGTTGTATATGAATTTAAAAGAGCTTACGTCCTCCTGCGCTGCATACCGAACCTACACAGATCGCGTCGTGACCGATGACGAATTGTACCGAATACTGGATGTGGCTCGTTTTGCACCCTCGGGTGGTAATAGGCAGGGCTGGCGGGTAGTGGTTATCAAGGATCAAGCGATCAAGGAGAAAGTTCGTGACCTCTACGTAGTGTCATGGCGCGAGTACATGGCGCACGTTGAAGCTGGCCTCGTTCCATTTGCCCCAATTTCGAATCGGAATTGGGGCGGTCCTGCGGTAGACCTTGAGACTGCGAGGGCTATCGAGCGGCCATTCGATTTCGCCGACCACCTGGACCTAGCGCCTGCACTACTTGCCGTCTTTGTGGAACTCTCCAAGCTCGCAGTCTTGGACAATGGACTCGACCGGCAGAGTATTGTTGGCGGTGCCTCTGTGTATCCGTTCTGTTACAACATCTTGCTAGCAGCGGTGGAGATCGGACTGGGCGGGGTTATGACTACCGCCTTGTGTAGGGAGGAGCCAGAGGTCATGTCACTGCTTGGAGTAGATCCTGGTTTCGCCCTGGCGGCGCTGCTCGTTATAGGTGAACCGGTAAAAAGGGTAACCAGACTGTCGCGAAGACCCGTGGAAGATTTTTCTAGGGTGGATTCCTTCAATGGAGTGCCATTTGGAGTGGTGCTAGATCCCAAGAGTAGCCAGGAATACCCCATAAAAGATTATTAGAAAGACCCCTTCCAAGCGACTTAGTCGTTTGCCGGTGAGGAGGAATACCCAAAGAAGGCAGACCGAAACTGCCATCGCAGCAGTCGATGCTAGCTCAAGATTTGGGGTCGCTAAAGGACGTATTGATAGAGTCAATCCAGCAGCTAATGTACAGGTCAGATAGGAGGCTCCAAGTACATTTCCTACGACCAACGCAGCGGCGCCTTTCCTCGCGGCTTGTATGGCCGTGGCAATTTCTGGGAGTGAAGCGCCGAGTGCCAGGATGACACCCCCTACGAAGCCCCCAGATATGCCCATCCGGCCGGCAAGTGCCAGCGCACCTTTGAGAAAAACTTCTGCAGCCCCAAGGGTAAGCACTAGTGACACGAGTCCGGTCAAAACCACTTTGCTGTTAGCCGGACTTGCATCGCCCGATTGAGGCCCGTTTTGAATCTCGACCTCTGGCTTTGCATGCTTTGCTGCGTGTGCCCTATGCTCCTCGGCGCCTTTAAGTACGAAGACCGTAAATGCAACGAACATCACGATCAGCAGTGGCCCGAAGTATTGCTTACCGCCTAGGCCAACTACCAACAGAAGGGCCAATGCTCCAGCAACGGCTGCGGCGCCTTCCCTCTTTATGGTCGTACTTGGAATAAGCGGAGTAGCTGCGAGGGCTGAAATAGCGGAAACTATGGTCACGTTTATGGTGGTGGAACCGACGACCTGTGAAAGAGCAATGTCTGAATGTCCCGAGTATGAAGCTAGCACCGACGTTGCGATTTCGGGAAGGGAGGAAGCGAAGCCGACGATTACTACCCCTGCTAGCAGATCAGACAGGCCAATTTTACGTGAAATGATCCTTGAGGATATGACGAACTTTTCCGACGCGACGGCCAAGACTACAATCGATATCGCCATTGCCCCAAGGTCATAGATCAACTATCCGACCCCTTGGATATTTGGCCATGCCAGCGTCTTGGGGTTATGACGATGATGACCCTTTCTTCGGCTATTCGTGGCGTCCGGTTATATCGCCGAGTAAAGAGTTCTTCAGCAAGCCTACGCGTTTGACTACTCGAGTCTATGGTTGCCCATGCGGAGATGGACGTGTAGGAGGATCCATTTGCAAACAGGAGTGAGGCTACCCCATGGGCTTTTATGTTGCTAACTTTTCGTGATGTCGGCCTGGAGAGTACGTAGAACTCGGCAAAGTCATCGCTGTATACGAAGTTGACAAGGATGCTATGGACGCCGTATTCGCTTGATATCACCGACAGGGTCGCGTGGCGAGAATTGGCTATAAGGCTCTTGGACTGTTGGGAGAAGCTTTCTGGTTTCACTTCTGCGATACTAGCCATGGCTTCACAGATGATCCACGCCCCATTATAAGGGAGAATTTGCGTGCTTGGAAGGCCGGAGGAATTCTCGCTTAGACATTAGCAAGTCGAGCTGCCGAGAGAGAATCGGCCTGGTTAATTGTGGGTCGATGACCTCATCGACAAAACCCCTTTCCGCCGCAATCCACGGTGTAAGGTAGGTGGCTTCGTATTCCCGTTGCAGATTCAGCTGCTCGTCGGGAGTGGCCCGACGATGGAGAATCTGAACGGCACCGAGTGATCCCATAACCGCTATTTCGGCACTGGGCCAGGCCAGGGTGAGGTCGTTTCCCATGCCTTTCGAATCCATTACGATATACGCTCCGCCGTAGGCCTTCCTGGTGATGAGGCAGATCCTTGGCGTGGTGCACGAGGCGTAAGCGAAAGCGAGTTCTGCTCCGTGCCTTATCATCCCTCTCCACTCAACATCCTTACCGGGCAGGAAGCCGGGTGTGTCGACGATAGTTAGCAAAGGAATGTTGAAGGCGTCGCAGAACCTAACAAATCTTGCACCTTTTTGGGCAGAGGGAATATCCAGAGTTCCGGCCATGATCATCGGTTGGTTAGCAAGAACTCCTATTACCCTGCCGTCGAGTCTCCCTAGTCCGGTTACTAGGTGAGGAGCCCAAAATTTTCGAAGTTCATAGAAGTCACCTTGGTCGAGGATCTCTTTTATGATCGACCTGACATCATAGGATCCGGTGGAGGAGGCAGGTATCACCTCGAGCAGACGAGGTGAGATTCTTTCCACCTCGTCGTTTGGAGCGGATCTGTGGGGTAGCTCGTCGGTCGAGTCGGGAAGGTAGTCAAGCATCGATTCGATGGCCAAAATTGCGTCCTGGGCGGTGTCCACCTGTTCGTAAATTACCCCATTCTTCACTGCGTGTATTGGAGCCCCTCCGAGCTCCCTCGATGAAACCGGTACAGCCGTGAAGCTTTCGACCATTGTCGGCCCAGATAGGTATGCAACCGAATCCGAAGTGGCAACTACATAGTCTGCGAGACCTAAAAGGAGTGCAGGACCCGAAACCGCCGGTCCGACGAGGGCGGCGAGTATCGGTATGATCCCTGAGCAGTCGGAGACAGCTTTTGCCGCCTGTCCCCATCCGGCTAGTGCAGCAATCCCGTCGTCTATTGCAGCCCCCGACGTTGATAACACCATAACGAGTGGCTTTTTAATGCCATGAGCCCATCTTGCTGCGAGTGCGATCCTCTTTCCGTCATCTTCTGTCAATGCTCCACGCTTAGAGGTCGGTTTTGATTCGACCCAAACGACTTCACGGCCGTCGATCTTGCGGATCGAGAGGTCGGTTGAGCCGGGAACCCTACTTGAGAGGGCAACGAGTCTTTGGGCCTCTTGATCCGTCGGCTGCCTTTGCCTCCTTAGCATCTGCTATCCACCTACCAGGGGTGAGAAGTGGCCCTTAGGGGAGTGTCTTCGATCTGCCAATGCGATTGCCGCCCGTCTGCCCGAAAATAAGGCACCATTGATGGATGGAGTATCGGTGTAGTCGCCGCAAATGAAAATTCCATCGGCTACCTCGGGGTTTCCGTTGGGAATGGTGGTAGTACCAAATTGCCTGGGCAGTGCGTCAGCTATGACACCAGACGTCAATTCCTGCCACTGTGAGACTTCCGGTCCAAAAAGTGTGGTTAATTCGCGTAAGGTTTCATCTACCAGCAGCTGTGGTTTGTCGCCCTCCGTTGTCAGGGTTGAAACCGAAACGAGATGAACGTCCTTACCCTTGGAATCTTTGGGAAGGTAGCTCTGAGCTACGTCGCTTATCGTAGTGACGGTGAGGATGGGACCTAGGTTTCGGCTGGGAGTGAATACTGCTGGGTGTTCGAGTGGCCGGCGATCGCACACGAAGTAGAAGTAGCCGACTGGCTTTGATAGCTGGCCAGTGAGACCTAACTTCAGCAGGTCATTAGCGACGGATAGCTGCGTAGCGAGGACAACCGCTGAAGCGGGAATCTCCGTACCGTCAGCTAACCTGACCGCACCTTTTGTTATAGAAGTTGCGCGCTGAGACAGCCTTACCTCTCCATTGATCTCTTTGGCTAGCAGGTTGGGGATCATTTGCATTCCCGTGAGGGGAATGGAGCTA
Organism: Actinomycetes bacterium; assembly: GCA_021823045.1. Next base: position 5,024 of record JAKAPB010000151.1, read on the forward strand.
GGGCCAAGTAAGAGGCGCCCGAGGACAAACTTGGCCAACGAAAGGGGGGTCATCAGCTCGTCTTCGATGAAGACTCCGCTCAAAAATGGTTCTACAACTGTTTTAATGAGGGGAGATCTTGCTCCGATAGCTAACAGGAAGTCCTTGGTTGGTTCTTTTGAGGCGAGGCGCCTTTTCGCCTTAGTAGCCAGCTGTGAGATCGCCCTTAGGAAACTTGTGATATCCGATGTAGTTACCAGCTTCGACGCGAGTATATCCGCAAGCGCCCCGGGGTATTTGAGGGGATCGGAAAGCAAGAACCTACTTCGTCCATCGTCATCGCCTTGTACGTAAAGGCCTCTGTAAAAGCGAGTCAGTTCTAGCAAGGCCGGATCCAATAGCCGCCTTGGCTCAGGGTAGGACTCCTGAAAAGTCTGAAATCCGATGTCTATGGTAAAACCATCGACCTTCTTGCTCCCGACACGCCCGCCGAGGCGATCGGTCGACTCAATTAAGAGATATTCGATTTTGAGCTTGTCTAGTTGATTTGCACATGCAAGTCCCGCTAGCCCACCACCAACTATGACTACCGGTGCGTCTTTGTCTAGTTGTACGCTCAAACCCAACCCTTTTGATGTAAAGCTCCCAAAAGCGGGATTCTCCGACAAGGCTAACGCAGTTGGCAGCTTGCCCCATAAGCTTCTATGCGATTAGCCGAGCTAAAAATCTCTTTGCCTAGGCTAACGCCATAAGGGGACAAGCGGTGTCTTTTTCAGGTTATCGAACGACGAAGACTGCTAAAAGGTGGATTG
>JAKAPB010000152.1 GCA_021823045.1 Actinomycetes bacterium
AATCTTCGTTGCAATCCTCCTTTCTATCGGCATTGCAACCGGACTTGTCCTCGTCATTGCGGCGGCCATCCTATTTGTACAGTACTTCTTCTCGGACAAGATCGCACTCTTTGGGATGGGAGGACGGCTAGTCACCGAAGCCGAGGCACCCGAGCTATATCAAGTAATCCAGAGGCTCTGCACTTTGGCCGATATGCCGATGCCAAAGGTGGCTATCGCTAACACTGATATACCAAATGCCTTTGCAACCGGTCGAAATCCGAAAAATGCTGTGGTTTGCGTCACAGCTGGTTTGATGCGTCGACTGGAAAAACCTGAGGTTGAAGCGGTACTGGCCCACGAACTCTCGCACGTCGCTCACCGAGACGTAGCGGTAATGACCATTGCAAGCTTTTTAGGTATGGTTGCCGGACTTTTGACCCGACTCGCCTTCTATGCGACCTGGTTCACGGGTGGCGATCGAGAAGGCAACAATCAGAACACTGCGATGATCGAAATCGGCATTATGGTGGTCTCAGCTGTAGTGTATGCAATATCCTTCGTGCTGATAAGGGCACTTTCTCGCTATAGAGAGCTCGCTGCTGACAGGTCAGGGGCAATTTTAATCGGCAGGCCGGCGCTTCTCAAAAGTGCGCTGATCAAAATAACCGGCGAGATGGGAAGGATTCCCACCAAAGATATTCGATCGGCTTCAGCGTTTAATGCCTTTTACTTCACTCCGGCGATCAAGCCAAATCAGATCAGTATCGGGTCGATATTCTCGACCCACCCATCCCTTGAGAAGAGACTCGCTCAGCTGGATGAATTAGAGCGGCAGCTGGGTACGGCGGAATAACCTATCAAAAAGTTCATTAGGCTCGAAGCCCACCTACATAAAACCTACTAATGACCGTCCATAGGTTCGTCGCACACAAATCTGTCCTACCCCAAATACTGCTTTTGGGTGCGGCACATATCTAGAAGGGATAGAAATGGCTAAGTTTCTAGACGTACTAATGGGTAAAACAAAGCCGGTAAAGGCTAATCTTGACCAGCTCTTTGCCCTACCGTCGGCCGCTATCACACTATCAGTGTCTGCGAATCTCAAGTCGCTCAACACCGCAGCGGTTTGCTTCAAGCCCGCCTCCGGATCGGCTTTTGCGAATACATCTGCGGAATTTACCGAAGTACTCAAGGCGACCGCTGCCCCGGATGACTCCGGCGGAAAACCTGAAATAAGCCAGGTTAATGACTCCTTCGGCTACAGCTGGGTGGTGATTTCGGGGCAGGAACTTGAAAATCTAGTCACCCAAGTTCACTTGGTCAACAGGACTCTAGAGGACCACGGCTTCTCACCTCAGTTACTCTGTAGCGTCTTCCCATTTCAGGACGCCTTATCCAACCAGAAGGTCTATTGGATATACCTTTACAAGCAAGGTACTTTCTATCCGTTCGTTCCGACAGGTTCAAATCGCCGAGACAATGAAAGGGAACTTTCATTGAAGTCGGTAGTGGGGATGGACTTGCCGGTTGAGAACGACGTGTCTCGTTGGTTTCCGATCTGGGAAATGCCCATTTGAGCTAGCCCACTAGGTCAAGAAGGACCGCCAAAAATCCGGGATATGAGGTGTCCACGCTCGAGGCATCCCTAATCTCCACCTGACCATCGGCAACCAGGGAGCCAATAGCCGCAGACATGGCAATTCGATGATCGAACTTGGTCTCGATGACCGAAGGTCGAAATGATCCATCATTACCGATTATTACCATCCCATCCTGCAGCTCTTCAACATCAACCCCGAAAGCCCGAAGCATACCCACAGAGGTCAAAATTCGATCTGACTCCTTGATCCTGAGTTCTTCAGCTCCGGTGATTCGTGAGGTTCCCTCGGCCCGCGCTGCGGCAATCGCTAGAATCGGCAATTCGTCGATTACCGAAGGAATTTCATCTCCCCCGATGTCGGTGGCCTTCAGGTTCGATGACGAAGCATAGATATCGGCCACCGAATCAGATTTCATTCGTAATTCGACTTCGGCACCCATACGTTTGAGGACCTCGAGAAAGCCAGTCCGCGTCTTGTGGACCAGGACGTCCTTTACAAGCACCTCAGACTGCGGGGTGATCAGAGCACCCACTACAAAGAATGCCGCCTGTGATGGATCTGCTGGGACCCTCCAGGACTTCGCCTTGAGGGACGAGTTAGGATTCACGGTTATCCGGGTAGAGCCACCAAGATCTACGATTTCGACGTCTACGCCGATCTCTTGGAGCATCTCCTCGGTATGCGGGCGGGTAGAAACTACTTCGATAACAGAAGTCGGCGAGTCCGCCCTTAACCCGGCAAGGAGAATGGCGGACTTTACTTGAGCCGACGCTGGAAGCCCACTGAACTCGTGACCCTTTAGCTCCGAGCCCAAGACCGCAATTGGCGCCATCCTGTTCCCAGAGCGGCCCGTTATTTTAGCCCCCATTGCAGTCAGCGGTTCGATCACCCTGTCCATGGGGCGAGAGTTGACCGATTCATCGCCACTCAGGACGAAATGCCCCCCGTACCCTGCAAGCATTCCAGTAGCCAGTCTTAGCAGAGTTCCAGAATTTCCCACATCTAGTATCTTTCGGGGCTCTTGAATGCCCCTGGACTCTACAACGATTCGACCGTCTTTTTCACTGACCACCGCACCAAGGGCCTCGACAATCCCCAAAGTCGAGTTGACGTCACCACCCTTTGAAATACTAAAAATTTCTGAGCGGCCATTTGCCAATAAGGACAAAAGCGCACAGCGGTGCGAAATCGACTTATCGCCGGGCGGCCGAACCTCGCCTGCCAAGCGCGAAGGTCCCGCCAACTTCCAAGAAAGATTCAAATCAACCTACCTAAACATGGCGCGCCGCACCACAGCCCCAAAATGTAGTTCACCATCCTGCTATCCAGGAAGATCGTCTCGCAGCCCCCTGGCTCCATACTGATACACATGTCGGAGCGAGGATCTAGCGATATCGGTTTCGAGGTGCATCATCAGCCTAACACATAGCTTCGTACCACCGACTATATCCAGCTCTCTCGCACAAATGAGTGGAACATCACCTAAGCCGAGTTCTCTCGCCGCAGCCGCTGGAAACATCGAATGGATATCATCGGTGGCCGTAAAAAGTATCGAGACTAGGTGCTCTTTGTCGACCGAATTACGCTCCAACATCTCGCTGATGAGTTCTTTAGTTCGAGCCGTCACCTGCTCGATTGTGTCACGTTCTACGGTGGTTGCACCGCGTAATGCCCTTAGCGCCATGGGTGAGAATCTAGCGGCAGAGTCACCACCTTCTGGTCTGTTAACCTGAAGTCAATTTCACTCAGTCTTCGAGCGGCGTATCCGCCTCACTACGGTGCGGAATCCTCTCAACCGGAATAGACCCCATTTTACCCGCCTGGAAGTCCTCAAATGCGGCCTTGATCTCATCCTGAGTATTCATTACAAAGGGTCCATAACGAGCGACAGGCTCATTAATAGGTACTCCGCCCAGTATCAACACCTCCCAACCGTAGGGTGAATAGCTCGGTTGGCTCAGATCCGCTTCGATACTTATCGCCTTACCAGAACCAAAAAGCGCCAGCTGCCCCTCCTTGGTTCTTGCGCGCTCCTTGCCTGATGTCCCGGATCCCAGTAGGGAATAAACCATAGCGCTATGGCCCGCTGGCCAGTCCAATTCGAGTCTCGCCCCTGGAGAAATAGTGGCGTGGGCATAGATGATAGGGGTTTGGGTCATGCCCGGCCCCTCAAAGCCGCTGATAGAGCCGGCAATAACCCGAATCAGTGACCCCCCGTCATCGGAAGAGATGAGAGCGAGCTGGTTGGATCGAATATCTTGGTACTTGGGGGCGGCGAACTTTTGAGAAGCTGGCAGGTTTACCCATAGCTGTACGCCGTGGAAAAGCCCTCCTTTGACCACGAGCCACTCAGGGGGCGCCTCAATATGCAATATTCCCGAACCGGCAGTCATCCACTGCGTATCACCGTTGGTTATAGTTCCCCCACCGCCGTGTGAGTCACTATGGTCCATCACTCCATCCATTATGTAAGTAACCGTCTCAAAACCCCGGTGTGGGTGCCACGGAGTACCTTTGGCTTCGCCGGGGGCATAGTCGACCGCACCCATCTGGTCTAAGAGCAAAAATGGATCGGCAAAGTTCAACCATCGAGTCGGAAATGGCCTTCGAACTGGAAACCCTTCACCTTCAAGGGTTGAAACCGAGTCGAAGATTCCCTTGACTTTTTTAAACTCAATCGTATCTGCGGTCGCCCGAGGCAACCTAGGTAGCGTCAAGGTGTCGGTATAAATAGCTGGCATTTTACCTCGCTCTTTTAGCATCGACCCGTTGGGAATCAATGACTTCAAAGAGTACAACTTTGTTTAGTTTGCAACTATTCCTTTCGCGCTCGACGCTTAGCGCGCGAAACAGCCGCCTCCAGCTTGGTAGAGTCACGAACCGCAATCAATTCCGCCTGGAAGAGACTTCTATATTCACCTGGTGCTAGACGATCATCGGTTATTGGTCCAATCCGCGTTCGGACGAGCCGGATCACCCGGTGACCCACCGCGTCCATCATCCGCCGAACCTGCCGATTACGCCCCTCGTGAATGGTAATTTTTACCAAAGAGGGGGAAAGTAACCTGACTTTCGCCGGATAAGTTGGACCGTCATCAAGGTCTACCCCTCGCCGTAATGCGGCTAATTCGCTCCTTTTGAGTACGCCATCGAGGTGTACGAGATACTCCTTCTCTACGCCCATGGAGGGGTGGGTCAGTGTATGAGCGAACTCACCATCGTTGGTCAGTATCAGGAGACCTTCGGTCAAGAGATCAAGACGTCCAACGGAAAAGACTCGGGGTTCTTTTGGAACAAACTCCAATACCGACTTCCGCCCTTGTGGATCGTTGGAGGTTACCACTACTCCACTCGGTTTATTTAGGAGGTAATAGACCAGGCCCGTTTGTGTAGATACCTGGATCCCGTCGATTGACAAGGTATCGGTTTCCGGGTCCATCCGATCTCCTAAGACCGCAAGGGAACCGTTTACTTCTACTCGACCGGCCAGAAGCATCTCCTCGCAGCTGCGACGTGACCCATATCCAAGGCGCGCCAGCACCTTCTGAACCCTCTCTCTATTTGAGTCGACCGCGGAATGCTCGATATCAACCATCTTCTTTAAGGCTCGCCTCTATTGCTTCGAGAACTTCTGCCGATGGAACAAAATCTGAAAGTGGTGGGAGATCGGCTAGCGAATCGACACCGAGCCTTTCAAGAAATAGTTGCGTTGTTCCGTAGAGTATCGCCTGGCCAGGACCTCGATCCCTTCCAATAATTCTCAAATACCCACGGGCTTGGAGCATTTTCATCACTCCGTCAGAATTTACGCCACGAATTGCTGATACCTGTGCTCTTGAAACCGGCTGCTTATAAGCAACTATCGCTAGCACCTCAAGTGCAGCCCCCGATAGCCGAGGAGCAAGTTGCTCATTCAAGTACCGCTCTAATATCGGCGCCAATTCACCAGAGGTGCGAAGCTGGTACCCCCCGGCTATTTTTGCAAGCTCAAATCCGCGTCCGGTACTAAGGTAAAAGCGCGCAATTTTGCCCATCTCTGCGATCACGTCAGTTTCTGACACCGTCAGCACCGATGCAATCGATTTCGAAGATACCGGGTCTGACGATACGAGCAGTATCGCTTCTATCGCCTTTTGAATCGCCGTTGCGGACCCTTTGTCAATCTCTAGAACAACTGGCTCCGATTTAGAAGCTGACATAGCGGCAACATCTTGCGATCCATCTTC
>JAKAPB010000153.1 GCA_021823045.1 Actinomycetes bacterium
AGCTCCAATTACAGAACAACTACTTGGCGAAAACATCTCAGCCTCCACAGTAAGTTTAGCTAGTAAACGCCTTGATGACATGCTGGATAAATTTGCAAAACGACCTTTAGAAGGCAACTACCCATAATATCGATGCCCGTTATGAATCGATTCGACAAGATGGTGTTGTTGGCTCACAGGGTGTCTTTGTGGCCATTGGCGTTGATGAAAAAGGACACCGTGCAATATTAGGCGTTGAATGTTTCCTACGAGAAAGTGAGGAGACCTGGACAACCTTCTTAGAAGGCCTCGTTGAGCGAGGTTTGACCGGGGTCAAATTGGTAATCTCCGATGATCACTCGGGTCTGACAAATGCAATCAAAAAGATTATAGGCGGCCTTTGGCAACGCTGTTACGTGCATTTTCTTCGTAATTGTCTCTCATATACACCAAAAAATATTGATCCACGCTGCATGTTGGAACTAAAAGCAATTTATAACGCACCCTCACTTACCAGAGCACGGGTTATGCTAGATGAGTGGATTACATCCTGGCACGATTCCTATAGCAAACTCGTGTCATATGTGGAGTCTTCCATTGATGAAACATTTACCTTTTTTGCATTTCCCCAACAACACAGAGTCCATATTCGATCCACCAATGTTCTCGAACGACTCAATGAGGAACTAAAGCGCAGAACCAAAGTCGTAAGAATCTTTCCAAGCCAAGAGAGCTGTCTTCGCCTCTCTAGAGCTATTGCCTGTGAGACACATGAAAAGTGGATTCACGGCCAGCCTTATATTTCAATGACAGTCTCTAAAGAACCAGAGTCAGTCTCTAAAGAACCAGAGTCAGTCTATAAAGAACCAGAGTCAACGTCTCTCACACAGGTGGCATAAAAGATCTCTTCGTAGTGATGAGGATATTTCTATAAGCCAACACAAATGCCACGCTTTCTCGTCGGCGTCAAGGCCGCTACGCTTAGCGCTTCGCGCCCCTTTGGGGTGGCCCTGACGGGCCAGCCTGGACTCCGCCTCAAAGAGCGTGGCAAAAGGCTAACCACAAAGCGATGCACCAGCATCGCTTTCTTCAAAGCGCACTACAAATAGTGCGATGCTGGCAAAACCTCTATCTCAGCGTTGTCCTTATCCAAGGCAGTAGTTCCTAATAGGAGCCCCTTTAGGCTTACCATCACTCGTAGCCTTGCTTTTCCTTTCCCTGTGGCATAACATGAAGAATTGTTCAGTGCTGCCAAAACCTTTTGCACACAATTTCGCACACAACTCCAAAGCGTCAAAACTCTCGAAATGGCTATAGAATGCAACCTGGGACACCAGAAGTTGGCACAATTGATTTAGCTATTCCAAAGTTGCGTGAGAAAGTATATTATCCCGACTTCTTGCTCAATCCCCGTAAACGAGCCGAGGAGGCACTCTATAGTGTGATCTGCCAAGCCTATGTTGAGGGAGTATCCACGAGAAGAGTAGATGACCTGGTCAAGGCCATGGGGATAGAAGGGATATCGAAATCTGAGGTTTCGCGAATTGTCCAAGAGCTCGATGAAAAAGTCACAGCATTTCGGGAACGACCACTTGAATCGGGTCCTTATAAATATCTCTGGATTGATGCTGTAACCCAGAAAGTGCGCGAGGACCACCGAGTGGTAAATCTTTCAGTGGTTATTGCTACTGGGCTAAATACTGAAGGGAAACGAGAGATAGTCGGCTTCAATATCGTGACCTGCGAAGATACTCACAGCTGGACTGAGTTTCTACGTTCATTAGTCGAACGCGGGCTTAGCGGGGTTGAACTGGTTATCTCAGATGCCCACGGGGGAATCAAGAACGCTATTGGAACCGTTTTCTCTGGGGCCACCTGGCAGAGATGTAGGGCGCACTTTATGGTGAATCTGGCTTCGAGAGTTCCCAAGTCCTCTTGGGATAAGGTATCGGCTTTAGTTGGCTCTATCTTCGAACAAGACAGTAGAGAATCAACCTGGAATCGTCTGGGTGAAGTTGTGAACGAGCTTGAGAAAGAGGGTTTCGGTGACCAGGCCATCTACCTGAGTGACGCAGCTGACGATATATTGGCCTTTGCTAGCTTTCCTAAGGAACATTGGGTGAAGATACGCACTAATAACCCCGCCGAGCGCCTAAATCGTGAGATCCGCCGTCGTAGTGACGTAGTTGGCATCTTCCCTAATAGAGAGGCCGCTATTCGTCTTATTGGCGCTATCTTAGCCGAACAGTCAGATGAATGGTCCATCTCCCAGCGCTACATGAAAGTGACCTCGCTCGAAGCTTTGCCTTTTGCAAAAGTACAAGAGACAGAACCTAGACCAGAACTGGAGGTGGTTGTTTCGTAAAACTTATCAACTTTCCTTCTATCGCTAGACGATCTTATCTAGGATCGTCTAGAGGGTCACGTCCTTGTGGCCAATAACCTAACCAATTAGAGGTACTTGACATCTGCGCTCATTCTATGAAATAGTCATATAACGAGTTGATTGACCAGATGTCGTCACCTCAGGTTGATGCGAGGACCGTTTTAGTCGGAACTTCATACACCACTCATTGGGACTTGACCGAGGCTAAGCGGCTCGCACGACGGATCGAAGCACTCGGATATTCCGTAACCATGACCGGACAGGTTGCATAACAACTAGACCAACTTCACAACTTCATCAATAACTCACTTCCATAAGGAGCCTCTATAGTCGCGCCCAATTCGTTGAACGGACTTACGCATTTCATCCCAGACTAGATGTTTTGGAAAAAACAACAATAGCTAGGCGGATTCATCCGCCTAGCTGCTACCTACCCGAACTGGCTTGAGAAGTTAGCCATCACTTCAAAAGAGCAACCAAAGCAAAACCCAGCAAACTTGCTGCAACAAAAAAGATTATGAGATATTATAAAGACACGTTGAAAAACGAGATAATAATTTGTCTATTTTAATAGGGGAACCTCAGGTGCCGCCTTGCCGCTCCATCTACGACGTCCTCGATTACATCCGCCGGACGGCCACGAGCGAGGCAGAAAAGGGAATCCTCTTCGAACAGCTAATGGTCGCCTATCTCTCGACCGACCCCACCTATGCCCGACAGTTCGCAAACGTCTGTCGCTGGGTCGATTGGCCGGGTCGGGGTGCAAGGGGCGACTCGGGGGTCGATCTCGTCGCCGAGGATCGCGAGACCGGCGACCTCACCGCGATCCAGTGCAAGTTCTACGACCCAGATCATCGGCTCGACAAAGCCGACCTCGACTCCTTCTTCACCGAATCAGGGAAGGCGCCTTTTGCGGCCCGCATGATCATCTCGACTACCGATCGGTGGACGACCAAGGCCGAGGAGGCGATGGTCGGCCAGCAGATCCCGGTATCCCGCCTGAGGGTCCAGGACCTTGATGCCTCGCCAGTCGACTGGGACGCCTTCGACATCGGCCGGCCCAAGGAGCTTGTGCTACGCCCTGTCAAGGAACTGCGCCTTCACCAGGATGACGCGATCGCCAAGGTGATCCAGGGTCTCTCCACGGGCGACCGGGGCAAGTTGATCATGGCCTGCGGGACGGGCAAGACCTTCACCGCCCTTCGGCTTGCCGAGCAGATGGTCGGTGCCGGTGGGAAGGTGCTCTTCCTCGTCCCTTCGATCTCTCTCCTCTCCCAGTCCCTAAAGGAATGGTCGTCGGAGGCAAAGGTGCCCCTGCGGGTCTTCGCAGTCTGCTCAGACGTGCAGGCCGGCAAGCGCACCGAATCCGATCCTGTCGGACCCTACGATCTGGCGTTTCCGGCCACGACGAACGCGGAACGCCTTGCCGCCCTTGTCGGCGCACGGCCAGGCGACGAGGCAATGACGGTCGTCTTTTCCACGTACCAGTCCGTCGACAAGGTGGCGGCCGCCCAGGCGGCAGGGGTAGGACCCTTCGACCTCGTCATCTGCGACGAAGCTCACCGCACCACCGGCGTCACCCTCGCCGAAGAGGATGAGTCTGCCTTCGTGCGGGTGCACGACAATGAATATCTCGCCGCCGCCAAGCGTCTTTACATGACGGCGACTCCGCGCATCTACGGGGAGTCATCAAAGCAAAAGGCCAAGGAGGCCAAAGCAGAGCTGTGCTCCATGGACGATCCCGATCTCTACGGACCCGAACTCCACCGACTGGGATTCGGCGAAGCGGTCGAGCGCAATCTTCTCTCGGACTACCGGGTGCTGGTACTCGCCGTCGACGAGGAGTACGTGAGCAGAACCTTTCAGAGCCAGCTCGCCGACACGAGCCACGAACTCAACCTCGACGACGCCGCCAAAATTGTCGGATGCCTCAATGGGCTCGGGAAAAGGGGGGTGTCTGACCAGACCTTCGCGGTAGACCCGGCCTCGATGCGACGAGCGGTGGCGTTCTGCTCCACGATCGCGAGCTCGAAGAAGATCGTCGGGTTCTTCAATGAGCTGAGCGCGCTCTACGCAGAGACGGTCGGTGACGGAGCGGTGCATGCCGAGGCCAGTCACGTCGACGGCACCCACAGCGCACTCATACGCGCCGAGAAGCTCGACTGGCTACGCGGCAACGTGGAAGCCGGAGATTGCCGGATCTTGTCGAACGCCCGCTGTCTCTCCGAAGGTGTCGACGTTCCCGCCCTCGACGCCGTCTTGTTCCTCAACCCGCGCAAGTCCCAGGTCGACGTTGTCCAGAGCGTCGGACGAGTCATGCGAGCGGCCGCCGGCAAGACATACGGATATGTGATCCTCCCCATCGGTGTGCCAGCCGGCGTCGCCGCGGAAGAGGCCCTTGCCGACAACGAGCGCTACAAGGTGGTCTGGCAAGTGCTCCAGGCCCTGCGTGCTCACGACGACCGATTCAGCGCGACAGTCAACAAGATCGACCTCACACAGAACCGGCCCGACCAACTCCAGGTGATCGGTGTCGGCGGCGGTAAAGACAGCGAAGACGGCAAAGACTCCCCAACGCCCACTGCCCGTACTCTGCAAGGTGCGTTCTCCTTCGGCGACATCGAGGACTGGCAGGGCGCCATCTACGCCAAGATCGTCGAAAAGGTCGGGGACCGCCGCTACTGGGAGGACTGGGCCAAGGACGTCGCCGCGATCTCCGAACGGCAGGTCTCCCGAATCAAGTCGCTACTGCGAGCCGATTCCGCGATGCAGAGGACATTCGCCGAATTCGTCGAGGCGCTTCATCGCAACATCAACGAATCGGTCACCGACGACGACGCCATCGAGATGCTGTCCCAGCACCTCATCACCAAGCCGGTCTTCGAATCTCTCTTCTCCGACTACGCCTTCGCCTCGAACAATCCGGTCTCGGTCGCCATGCAGCAGATGGTCGATGCGCTGGGGACTCAGGGCTTGGAGAAAGAGGTCGCCGACCTGGAGGGCTTCTACGCGAGCGTGCGCAAGCGTGCGGAGGGGATCGACACAGCCGAAGGCAAGCAGAAGATCGTGTTGGAGCTCTACGAGAAGTTCTTCAAGACGGCGCTCCCCAAGGTGACCGATCGCCTGGGCATCGTCTATACCCCTGTCGAGATCGTCGACTTCATGGTGGCAAGCGTCGAGGAAATCCTGCGCACCGAGTTTGGCGTGGGGATCGCTGATGAGGGAGTCCACGTGCTCGATCCGTTCACCGGGACCGGCACCTTCCTCGTGCGCCTCATCCAGAGCGGCCTCATCGATCCATCGGCCCTCCCAGCCAAGTATTCGCGAGAACTACACGCAAACGAGATTGTTTTGCTCGCGTACTACATCGCCGCTGTCAACATCGAAGCCGCCTACCACGGCGTCATCGGCGGCAGTTACCAGCCTTTCGAGGGGATCGTGTT
>JAKAPB010000154.1 GCA_021823045.1 Actinomycetes bacterium
AAATCCGGAGCATCCATCTGTAATGTGGCAGCTTAAGGCCTCGATCGACGGGATGGCACTCGCCTGCAAGACACTCGGGATCCCGGTAGTAGGGGGAAATGTGAGTTTGTACAATGAGGCGAATGGAAAAGACATCTTTCCTACGCCAGTCGTTACGACCCTCGGGACGAGGTTTATTCCGGAGGTCCTGCCGGTCACTATGAAGGCGCGCCAGGGTGATCGATTGGTGCTAATTGGAGGGGCAGATTGCTCCTTGGCTGGCTCGTTTCCCTTGGTGGAGCTGATGGGAGACCACAGCGGCCAACTTCCAAAGATCGAACTGGACCTGGCCAAGAGGCTCGTCGAGTTGACGACTAAACTCGCCCAAGGTGCAGATGCCTTGGCAATTTCAGCGATTCACAATGTCGCAGAGGGCGGGATAGCCTTGGCGGCCATTGAGATCTCAATCGCTTCAGGTATCGGGATTGTCGTCTCTGACCAGGAAGTGTGTGGATTGGAAAGTGCCTTTTGTGAATCCCCTACCCAGCTTCTCGTCGCCACGGATAATGAGTCGATCGTCTTGGAGATGTGCAACGAGGCATCGGTAGGGGCAAGGGTGATCGGGATAGTACAAGGCGAAGTGGTCGATTTTGATGGACTGTTTCATATTGAGGTTTCTCAGCTGAAGTCCTGGATGCTGGGTCAGCAGTAATTGTAGCGAAAATCCCCGCCTTCATTGAGTCGATCTCATTGGGTCGATAGTTTGCCAATTAGGTCACACGCCAAACTTGGAGGCTCTTTTGTCTCGCATCATCTCGACCACCTCTTCTGGAACGACGAGGTCACCTCTGCCTACCCCTGGGAGGAGTCCGGGCTTGAATTTGCCGTGATAGTCGGAGCCACCGGTCGGTGTCATAGCTAAGTCATTAGCGAGAGTCACCAACCAGTTCTGTCTCTTTCGGTCGTATTCGGAGTAGTAGCACTCGAGGGAATCAAAGCCCAATGAGGCAAGTTCCACGATCATATCGGTGACCAAACTATTGCCAATTACGTTACGAAACGGGTGTGCAATCGAGGTTATAGCCTTAGAAGCATTTGCCAAAGTGACGAATGTCTCAGGGATGAGTTTGTCCTTAGATATGTAGAATGACCCACCATCACCGAGGAATTTATCAAATGCATCCTGGATTGAAGTCGCAATCTCCAGATCTACGAGTACCGCTGCAAAGTGGGGTCTTGCAATGAGATTGGATCCGGCTTTTTGCCGCACTAACTCTTTCGTAATGGGGACCCCGCTGCTTTGCATAAGCTCAATAAGACGATCGTTTCTTGTAGCCCTGAGTCTTTTCAATTCGCTGAGTTCAAAGGCGAGCGGGGAGTCTCTATCGACGAAGTATGCCAGTGCGTGAATAGACCTTCGATTCCAGTCCAAAGAGACTTCAATTGCCGGTATTAGTTCTATCCCTAATTTTTCCGCTTCGAGTTCCGCTTCATCGATTCCGTCCAAGGTGTCGTGATCTGATAGTGCGACAGTTGTACAACCCTGGTGGTGGGCGATTGCTATTAGCTCTGTGGGGGTATCTGACCCGTCAGAACAGTTGGAGTGGAGGTGAAGGTCGATCATGAGTTTTCTGCCTTGGATTAGCTGGTTACGTAAGATGCTCGTGCATAACGATCTTTCAAGCCAGACTAGATTGGATATCCGGCACAAAGGTGCTTTTGCCTTGCTGCCGATGAGTTCAGCACATAAGTGTGATCGAGTGTCAGATTCTCGGTCGAATCATTCGGGACGGGGGTACGTCTCGGGAGGCATGATGCAAGACGACATCTCCCAAGAAGCGGTTGGGAGACCAGAAGAGGCATGTGGAGTCTTTGGCGTCAGGGTTGACGGTTTAGCTGCGGCTTACCTTACCTTTGATGGACTTTTCGCCCTCCAACATCGGGGCCAAGAAGCGGCAGGTATGGCCGTCTCAGATGGAGTCTCGGTGACCGTAGTGAAGAACCTAGGTCTGGTTTCCAATGTGTTCGACGACCGAACACTTAGAAGCCTCCCGGGGACGATGGCTATCGGTCATACTAGGTATTCAACGACCGGCGCATCTAACTGGAGGAATGCCCAGCCGGCTTTTCGGTCGGTTGGCGACGCCGGATTCGCACTGGGCCACAATGGGAACTTGACCAACACTACGGATCTAGCGAGTGAACTAGGAATGCTCCCCGGTATGGTCGCTTCGGATTCCGACCTGATCGCAGAGATGGTCTCTTTGAAGTATCCGAAGGTGTTTCAGGTTGGCGGTGATTCCTTTGCTCCCGAACCGACCGAGCATGGGCCACTTGTCGACGCGCTGCTTGATGTATTACCGAAGCTCAAGGGGGCATTTTCGTTGGTCCTGATGGACGCTCATCAGCTGGTTGGTGTTAGGGACCCAAATGGCTTTAGACCGCTGTGCCTCGGGAGCCTTGAGGAAGGCTACGTGATTGCATCAGAAAGCCCGGCGCTAGACGTCATAAGCGCCGAGTTCATCAGGGAGATCGAACCCGGTGAAATGGTCGTGATCGACGATGAAGGCGTCCATTCTTACTGGCCCTTTCCGTCCGAGACGATCGATCCCAAGTTGTGTATATTTGAGTTTGTGTACTTCGCCCGACCAGATGCAAAGCTATTGGGCAAAGAGGTGCACGGTACTCGACGCAAAATGGGCCAGCTTCTCGCCTTTGCGGCGCCAGTCGAGGCGGATATGGTCATGGGCGTGCCAGAGTCCGGCGTTCCAGCCGCGGAGGGCTACGCCAAGGCCAGCGGAATACCCTACGGTCAAGGATTAGTGAAGAACCGCTACATCGGGAGGACCTTCATCGCCCCCGACCAGACCCAAAGGGTCAACGCCGTCAGGCGGAAGCTAAACCCTCTAGCTGAGAATATCGCGGGCAAAAGGCTCGTGGTTGTGGACGATTCGATTGTTCGTGGCACAACGACCCGAAATATGGTGAGGATGCTCAGAGACGCCGGGGCCAGGGAGGTCCACCTCAGGATATCCTCCCCGCCATACCAATGGCCGTGTTACTACGGAATCGATACCCCCTCGCGTCCTGATCTTTTAGCGGCGAACCGAACCATTGAAGAGATTCGTGAATTTCTGGAGGCAGATTCATTGGCCTATCTGTCTATTGAAGACCTTAGGGCTGCGGTCGGCGAGAGCACCGGATTTTGCGACGCATGTCTGACCGGTAATTACCCAGTTTCAGTCCCAGTGAATATCGATGTGGAGGTCTTGGCTTAGTGCCAAAGGATGAAACGAACGTGGGTGCTCCAGCGGTGAGCTATGAGTCGGCGGGTGTCTCGATCGAAAGGGGCGACGAGGCTGTTGAGCTTTTGGCGCCGTTAGCTAAGTCGACATACAACAAGAACGTGCTAGCTGGAGTAGGCGGTTTCGCGGCGCTTTTCGAACTCGATAAGGATCAATACCGAAATCCCGTACTGGTCTCCGCTACCGATGGAATCGGGACCAAGCTCGAGCTAGCTAAAGTCGCATCTAAGTTCGATACCGTCGGATACGACTTGGTCGCTATGGTCTTGGACGACTTGGCGTGCACCGGTGCCAAGCCACTTTTTATGCTCGACTATGTATCGGTCGGCAAGCTGAATCCGAAGGTAGTTGAAGAGCTCGTTGGTGGGATAGCCAAGGCCGCCAAGGAGTGCGAATGTGTTTTAATCGGAGGTGAGACCGCCGAACACCCGGGAGTGTCTAAAGAGGACGAAATAGATGTGGCCGGTTTCGGCGTCGGAGTCGTCGAAAAAGACCAGATGTGGGGTTCGCACAAGGTCAAAATAGGGGATGCTCTCATTGGACTTGAGTCTCCAAACGCCAGATCGAACGGCTTCTCTCTTATTAGGACAGTATTTGCCGACCTCTTGCGAGGCTGGCAGGCAGGCGAGAAGCCCAAGCCGGTGCATTGGGATTCAAAGGGTCGAAACTTGCTCGAAATCCTCCTTGAACCCTCGGTTTTGTACACTCCTGTTTTGAAGGACAGTGTCGTCCGGACGGGAATACATGCCGCGGCCCACATCACTGGAGGCGGGTTACTCGGAAATCTAAAGAGGGTCATTCCGCCGGGCCTCTCGGCCGAAGTGATCAGGCACAGTTGGTCGATACCCGAGGTCTTCGTCGAAATCCAAAGGACAGCTTCGATCGACTGGCAGGAGATGGATCGGGTTTTCAACTTAGGCGTGGGCATGGTTTTGGTCGTTGCTGCGGGCACCGAGTCGAATACGATCCAGAGACTCGAAGAGCTAGGCGTCAGAGGATATCTGATCGGCGAGGTCGTTGAAGCTGGCTCCAAGGGACACGGAGCGAGGTGGAAGTGACAACTCTCGACGAGGTGGTCGCACTGTCGGATGACGAGTTGCACTCTAGGCTCAAGAGGCTAATTGAAGAGGTATCGATTCTCCGTGGAGACTTCACCTTGAAGTCGGGCCTTTCATCCAGCTGGTTCATCGACGGCAAGAAGATCGTTTGCCATCCCACTGGTCTTCTCTACGCTGCGGTGGCGCTAGTTCGACTGGTTGAAAGGGCAGTCGCTGACCTTGCGGGCAGTTGGCCCGATGCTATCGGTGGTTTGACGATGGGAGCGGACCCCGTCTCATTTGCCACGGCTTCGATCGCATGCGCCCTTGGCAAGCCGATTAGATCTTTTTCGGTCAGAAAAGAAGCTAAAGACCATGGCGGCGGCGGAAAGATAGCAGGGTGGCTCGAAGTGGGCGACTCCGTGATCGTCACTGAGGACGTAGTGAGTAGGGGTACTTCGCTCGTTCAAGCAGCGGATTCGATCGTTGAAGCGGGGGGATCGATCCTTTTTGCGACGGCGATAGTTGATCGCGGAGGAAGCGTCGAACGACTGCTCGCCGAGAGGTCGATCCCGTTTTTTCCATTGTTCACCGCCTTGGATTTCGGGTTACCCTTCGAAGGCGGATTAACCTAGTCGAAGTGTCTTGCTTCGACTACTGGCACCTGCGGGAGGAATGTCTTGGGGTGCAAATTGAGCCAAGTGTGCATTTACCGTCGGGTATTTCGTTTAATTAGCCGTTGTAATCAGCCAAATCAACCTCGCACAAGCTGAGCGTATTTTTCTGATCCAAAGACTCGCTATGTGATCGGTACCAACGAACGGTTTTTTCAATTGTCTGTGCAAAATCCCACTTAGGCGACCAACCGAGCATTTCTGTGGCTTTAGTGGAGTCGAGCAGTAGTAGCCCCTTCTCGTGCTTAGTGTACGGGTTGTCGATAGACTCCCAACTCCCCTTCCCCCAAATCTTGATCGCCATTTCGACTAATTGTCGGACGGAAACCAGTTCTGTCGCCGGCGGGCCAAAATTCCAAGCCTGAGCGAACTTCTCAGGATTACTTGAGCTCAGCATTTTCTCCGCTAACAAAATGTATCCGTACAGAGGCTCGAGCACGTGTTGCCAGGGCCTTATGGCGTCTGGCGAGCGAAGTCCGACTGGTTTGTTTGCCGCCAGGGATCTCACGATGTCGGGGACGATCCTATGGGGAGACCAGTCGCCTCCGCCGATAACGTTACCGGCTCTCGCAGATGCGATGTAAACGGGAAAGTAGCCCGGGACTCCTTCGGTGAAATATGCGTCCCGATATGCGTTGACAACTATTTCAGCTCCGGCCTTGCTGGATCCATAGGGTTCACTTCCGCCCAAGGGATCGGTTTCTTTGTAGCCTCTTTCGGTCTCTTTATTGACGTAGCACTTGTCAGAGGTAACTACTACGACTACGCATGGTCTCTTTCGAGTTCGAACAGCTTCAAGCAGAGCGACT
>JAKAPB010000155.1 GCA_021823045.1 Actinomycetes bacterium
GCTCCAACAGAGAGGTTTGGATGTCCTGGCGCAAGATCGATCGCAATCTTGGACTGTCTATCTTCAAGTTTCAGTTCGGGACGATGAGTAATTAGCACAATCTTTCCGCCAACCCCTACCGCAGATGCGGCAGAATCGATTATCCTCCGAATTTTGCTAATCGATTCGAGTTCATAGTCACCTTGCAGCACTACGCAATTTAATGTTGCGGGTCTTACATTTTCGAGTTCTTCTAAGGTGGAAGCGAGCCGGACATCCAAACCTCTTTGTTGGAGCTGATCCAGGAGCGTCTCGTCGGTGTCGATACCGTAGACGTCGGCTCCAGCGGTAAATAGTTCGGATAACACATTTGACGAACAGCAACCCGTGACAATCGAACGCCCTGGTAAGTTGCTCAATACCCCGGAAACGTAAACAGAGGCCTTCTCGCTAATCGGGATGGCAATTGATCTTCCGACTTCCGCCCCTTGGGGTGATATCCGATTTTCAAGGGTCTTGATCCGGAGATCCATCGCAGCGAGTAGCTGCATCAGGTTAGCGCTAAAGTTGGTTATCTGCTGGAGGAGGTAGTTCAGATACCATGCCGTTAGCGACCGAATAATCTTTTTTAGCTTTGAAACCCCTGGTCTATTGGATGCAATTGGGACGTCAATGTCCATAAAGGCGGCCCTATCGGTCGAGCGAAAGAGTGACCGAAAGTCCTCTCTCGATGTCCCGCCACCTTGTGGAACTAACCTCTCGAAGCTATCTCTGAGTCGCCTCTCGAATGAAGGCGGGAATACGCCCTCTTTCCTCTTGCGCTCGACCTCTTGAGCTATCCTTGCTTGAATCGAGCCCTGGAATGGGCTCATCGAACCGTCTGCATCCTCTTCGGCCGGTAATGGTGTGGCAACAAAGGTATCTGGATGACCACTCGAGGAAATGGATCCGAAATCTGTTAATTCCATCTCTGTTGAGGACTGGGATTTACTACCGTCCTCTTCGGTCAGGTGGTCTTTGAAGTCTTTTGTCACTACTTCTTCCTAGGAGTCGCCATCTGATCAACAATCCTAGATGGAATGACGGTTGGGTAGTCGGTATGGCAGGTTGACGACAGGTGTCGCTGAGTTAATTTCTCCAAGGCGGCGACCTGCGATAATTCTTGCTATGTTATTAGGGAATATCATGGCGTGAGCTAATTGAAATTACACGGCTGCTTGTGATTCAAGATCATGCCTTTTGGTACCGATAGAACCAACTGCCGGGGAGAATCCTCGGAGGTGCTAAGCGGCCGAGAAGCTTAATTTTCGGCACTCGCTGCTCAACTGGCTAGCGAACGGAGTTTCAAGTGGGGCCATCATTTTTGAGGACGCCTAACCATCGGATCCGTCGGGGAAAAAGGGGTGGACTAGGAGTTCTTTTTGGCCTTTTGGCTGCGATAATGACCACCTTTGGCTGGGTCTTGATCTCTGGCAACTCAGCAGCTAGTGCCGACACTTATCTCACCTTTACCGGGCATGGCTGGGGGCATGGATACGGTGCAGGACAATATGGGGCACTTGGATACGCAGTAGAGGGCCAGCAAACCTACCAGCAGATCCTGGCACACTATTTCTCTGGTACGACGATTGGCACCACATCGGACCAGATGATAAGGGTTGTAATCACCGGTAACGATGGATCAAATATAACGGTGTCGTCGGCCGCGCCTTATTCCGTAGCGGGGCATGCGGTGCCCGCTGGCTATATGGTGCAGATGGACATCGTCGGAAGCACTTGGAATATACTTCAGTCCACCGCCCCGGCTGCTTGTGGGGTCCAGGCACCGTTGGTGCAGATCGCCAACGTTCCCGAGTCCCAGGCTACGATAACGCCTTCGGTTGGTGGCTCGGCTAGCGCTATAGATCAGGAAACATATTCGGAGGCGCTGAATCTCTGCCTTCCGTCTGGAACCGAAGTCGTACGCGGTCTAGTTCAGGCGGCGGATGTCGCTGGCAGCCAGAGATTAGTAAACGTGTTACCACTGGAGAGCTACGCCAAGGGGGTTGTAGCCTCTGAAATGCCGGCTTCGTGGGGACAGCTAGGTGCAACGGGGCCTCAGGGGCAACCGTGGGGATTTCAGGCTTTGGAAGCCCAGGCGGTGATGGTCAGGTCCTACGCCGTGAGCACATTGAATAGATTCGGGTACGCAGACATCTGTGACAGCACCTACTGTCAGGTTTACCTCGGGATGCACAACCCAAGCTCGCCGCTATATCAGCTCTATGCGATAGCCGATCAAGCAGTAACGCTGACTGCGGGCCAGGTCGTTGTGAATGGATCGACGGTGGTTGAGACCCAATATTCATCTTCAACGGGAGGGTATACGGAAAATGGAGCCTTCCCAGGAGTTGTCGATGCCTACGACGGGATCTGTATTCCGGGGGCTTGCAATCCAAACCACAACTGGACGACCCAAGTATCCGAATCCTCTATCCAGGCGGCTTTCCCTCAAATCGGGACACTTACCGGAATCAACGTGGTCTCAAGAAATGGCCTCGGAGACATGGGTGGGCGAGTAGAACAGATGACCGTGAGTGGTTCGACGGGTTCTGTATCGGTATCCGGAGCTCAGTTTGCGAGCTATTTAGGACTAAATTCCGACTGGTTCGAAATTACCGGTCCCATTTCATTGCAAGGTACCGGACTCAATTCACCTACGACGACCACTCTGCCGCCTCCTCCGCCCGGTTACTGGATAACTTCGCCACAAGGTGGCGTCTACGCCTTCGGTTCTGCGGTAAACTATGGCTCGGTCTCCTCTGCCGCCCTGCGATCTCCTATAACTTCGTTGCATTCAACTCCAGATGGCAAGGGGTATTGGCTTATTGACGGATATGGAGACGTCTACGCATTCGGAGACGCGGCTAACCTCGGTTCAACGGCTTCAATCCGCCTCAACAAGCCGATTGTCGGGATGGCGGCTACTCCAGACGGCAAGGGTTATTGGCTCGTAGCATCGGACGGCGGAGTCTTCTCATTCGGCGATGCCAAGTTCTACGGTTCGACCGGCAACATGGTGCTCAACAAGCCGATAATTGGCATGGTGGCCTCGGGAGACGGATACGGGTATAGGCTGATCGCCGCTGACGGCGGGGTATTTGATTTCGGCGATGCGACTTATTACGGCTCACTACCGGGCTTGAATGTCGCAACAACGGCGACTTCGCTGGCACCCTCTCCAGATAACAATGGGTACTACGTCCTAACGTACAACGGGAAGGTATATCCATTCGGAGACGCAAAGGCGATGGGCGATCTAACGACTATTTCTAATCCACCTTCATCAACGGCTGGTATTACCTCGGTGGGGTAGCGGCAATTAGAAGGTTGCCGAAGAAGAGTTTGAACCAACGATCAGAAGGGTATCTTTCTGGCGATCGTCCTCGGAATGTGCTTGTATGCAAGCATTACCCAGCGCATTTCCTTTGGTGACCATATCAAGGTCTTCTTTTTCGCTAGTGCATCAATGATGTCGGCAGCCACCTTTTCCTTGGTTGTGGCAAGTGGGGCTTTGGCTAGGTGCTGGGTCATTTTGGTGGAGACAAATCCTGGCCTTACGACGAGAACATTTACCCCGGTGCCCCTAAGTGCTTCTGACATCGCGAGACTCAATGAATCGGTAGCTGCTTTCGATGCCCCGTAGATGTAGTTCGACCTTCTAACCTTCTCACCCGCAACGGAAGAGAGAACTACGATGGTGCCAGCGCCCTTCTTTTTAAACTCAGATGCACATGCAGTGAGGAAGATCGCCGGGCCGGTCGCATTGACATCGAACATCTGCTCGATACGCTTGGGATCCGTCTCGTCTACCGCCTGATCGCCAAGTTGGCCTGCGGCCAATACCGCCATATCAATGTCTGGGAACCTCTCAAAAACCTCTGCGGTTAGTGGTGCTAGGGACTCGTGGTCGGCCATATCCAGGTATACGATCTCAACCTTGGCAGAAGAGTGAGACTGTAACTGAGATTGAACCTGCTCCATTACTGAGAAGCTTCTGCCTGCGAGGATTACCCGCTGGCAACGCATGTCTACCCACTTATCGACCAGGGCAGATGCGATGTCGGAACCGCCACCGATGATTAAAACACATTGTGGCTGGCCAAGAGCGTCTATCACAGGTTTGGTCCCTTTCCAATTGCTGCACCCAACGTCTCAACGAGACTAGCCTTTTTTACCTCACCACTGCGTAAGGAGAGTCTTCTTCCAAGGTCTGATAGAAAAATGCCTTTCGGGTCGCTTTTTTCAACTACATCCCTCCACTCGTCGAGACGTGGATACATTTTAGGAACCAACTCCGGAATGAGCCTTGAGTCCTTAGCGAAGTAGACCCTTCCGCCAGCTTCGGCTACCTGAAAATCTATTCCGTCTAGAAGTTCAGAGAGACCACTGGTGCGGATGGGTATATCGAGGGCCAGGGTCCAACCCGGCTGCGGAAACGAAAGGTGACCCGATGAGCTCGGTCCAAACCTTTTGAGTACAGATAAAAACGATGGGGTTCTATTTCTTGAGAATCTGTGGATGATCGAGATGAGGGTGTCCTCTTGCCCGAGCGGTACTTGGAATTGATATTGCAGAAATCCGGTCCTACCATATAGGCGATTCCAATCGGAAACTGCGTCGAGCGGATGAAAATAGGCTGGGATCGATTCTATCGAGACCCGATTTTTTGGGGCTTTTCGATACCAGGCCTCGTTGAAAGCTCTTATTGAAGCCATATTGAGTAGCCAGCTAGGTGCGATGTCAGGCGCTTTTAGTTTTACACTTGGGCCGTAGCTCAATGGATTGTCCGCAAGCTTAGGCTCTAGGTCGGCCACGCTTGCATGTTCTCCCCAGGTGATCACCGAGCGACCCAAAGAGTTTCCGCTTGCCAGGGAGTCCATCCACGCTACCGAGTAGGTAAATGAGTCATCCAGTCTCTGCATCATCTCAATAGTTTCCGAGACATTGGGGGACTTTTGTGTGGTCACCTTGATGTAGGAAGTCTGAACCTTTTTAAGCCGAATGGTCGCGGCGGTGATTATCCCTGTCATTCCCATGCCGCCTGCGGTTGCCCAGAACAAGGGATCGGACCTGGTGACTTCGATCCTCGAGGAAGGTGTGATTAGTTCGAAACTCTCAACATGGCTTATGAAGGATCCATCTTTGTGATGATTTTTTCCGTGGATGTCCGCGGCGATCGCCCCGCCTAAGGTCACGTATCGAGTTCCAGGTGTGACGTAGACAAAGTAACCTTCTGGGATCAGCCGCCGCATAATCTCATCCAATGAAAAGCCCGACGAAGCTCTAAGTTCCTCCCTCATCGGATTGAATTCAAAGACGTCACGAAAGTCGTAATGGGTACTTACGTACCCGCCGGCACAATTGGCGGCATCACCGTAGCTTCTTCCCATCCCCCTGGCGAGCAGCCTGGTTCCATCTGGTGCCGACGCTACGAATTCAGCGAGCGCATCCAATTTTGCAGCCGGATCTTTGTCCGTTGGTAGGAGGGCAGATGCGCTGGAAGGGGACCTGCCCCAGCCTCCGAAGAGCTGTGTATTCGCTAGTTGTGGCATTTCTTCTACCGCCGATTTAGTAGAGCTTCTCCAAGGAGGGCTGAGATGAGGATGACTTCTTTTAGATGAGGACTTCTTTTAGATATAGACACTAAGAGCCAGTAAGGCGATCCAAATGACGCCAATAACCCTGAGTATATTGTCGGAAAGAACTAGATCTTCGGGTGCTCCGGCCTCTCCCTTATCAATG
>JAKAPB010000156.1 GCA_021823045.1 Actinomycetes bacterium
GTAGATAGCAGCGAGGCGGGCATCTTCGCCAACGAAGAGATCAAAAGGGAGGGTTACTACAAGGCAGTTCGTTAGTTGCGGCTCTTATGCGGGCGGGGATGAGCGGGGTAGAAACTGGTGCTGATACGGGCCTATGAGAGCAGATGACAAGTCGGGCCAAAAGTGATCCAATCAGGGTCAGTGACGGCTCGGATGGTGTGGACAAGAGAAAAAGATCAACGGTGGGCCAAATGGTCGATCGTAAATCAGTACAAGGGGGAGTTTCATGGAAAGAAAACTAAGGTTTGGTGCTCGCCAAGGCGTAATTGGCATCGCTTTAGCCGCTTTATTGGCGGCTTGCGGGTCGTCTTCAGCGTCGTCTGGGTCGTCGACAACCGCTGGATCGACTGCGAGCACCGCCGCCGGACCGATATTGATCGGCCTTGCGACGCCGCTTACCGGCGGAGCACCTAGCGAAGGTCGCTCCGAGGAGCAGGTGGCAAATGACTTTGTTTCAAAGATAAACAGTTCGGGTGGCATCGACGGTCGTCAAGTAAAGTTGATTATTCGAGATACTCAAATGACACCAACAGGAGCGGTGTCGTCTTACGAATCGCTAGTCAGCGCTGGCGTACAAGCGGTCGTCGGTGAATTCACCTCGACGGCTTTCCAGGCGGCCTGTGCGGTTGCCCAGCAGGAAAAGGTAGTGCTAATTGGTCACGCCTCTGCTACTCAAGGCCTGACCGATGGGAAGACCTACTGCTTCAGGGACGAATATCAGATCAACCAGGCATCGGGGGCGATGTTCGGCGTCGCAAAGGCGAATAACTGGAATCCGATTGCAATTGCAACCGACACCAGCAGTTTCGGTGCGGGTGAGAATCAGTCGTGGTCCGCACTGGCCAGCCAGTATGGAATTAAGATCGCCACCAACGTGACATGGGGTTCGCCCGCCGCCACACTCACCGCCCAGGTGCTAAACATCGCTCACAGTGGGGCCAAGGCGGTATTTGTTGGCTCGCCATCGGGGGCGGATATTACACTGCTAGCCTCCACAATGGTGCAGCTTGGGGTGAAGATCCCGATCTTTGGTCCAGGTGGAATCAACGGACCGGGTATCGCCAAGACCGCTGGACCTTCCTATTCGCAGCTTCCCGGCGTTTATAACATAACCAGCTACGATTCTGCGGTGCCTAAGGAAGCGGCCTTTATGGCTAACCTTGCCTCCGAGACGGGACTTCCACAAGGCGGAGGAAATATGACTCGACTCCAAGATGCCTTCGGGGTAATAGCGGCGGCGCTGGCAAAGACCCATGGCCAGGGTGGCCTAACTTTGGTCAATGCGCTGCAGACCTTAGGGAAGTATCCGACCCTTGCCGGAGGACCAGGTACGTACATCCAGTATTCGCCGACGGTTCATTCTGGTCTATTTGGACCGAACCTCCTTACGGTCTATAAGTGGTCGCCAGCCTCGAACTCGTTTTCGGTGAGCCAGAGCCTTTCATCATTGGCAAATAAAGCTCCTGGCGTAAATTAGTTCTAATTCCGTGCAGATCCTGGCGGCCCCATCAGGATCTGCACATAATTATGGAGGGCCTCTTTTGAGTGAACTTTTAGGAATACTTTTTTCGAGTCTTTTTCTCGGCACTGCCCTCGGTCTGATGGCGCTCGCTTTTACTGTCGGCTATACGGTTTCACAGGTCTTCAACTTTGCCGTGGGACAGGTGATGTTGTTGGGCGGCTTGTTGGTCTCGGCAGTCCAATTGACCAACTCTTTGGCTCTCAACGACATTCTTGCGGTGGTTATCGTCGGGCTGATCGGCGCTGGGGTTTACATCTTGACTCTGCGCTGGCCAGAGTCACACGGGGCTTCACCGCTGACCCTCGTCATGGTTACCTTCGGCATAGGGATGGTGATCGAACAGCTAGCGATTAGGAAGTGGGGTAGCGATAGCAGGACGGTCCCCTCCTTACTTTCTGGTCACTTCACCGTCGATGGACTTTACGTACCCCAGCAGGGCTTGTTGCTTGTTTTAGTTGCTTTGGTTCTCGTCGTTTTTTTCGGATGGGCACAACGCCACACCAACGTCGGCCGTCAGTTGTTGGCACTGGGAAGCGCCCGGGCCTCGGCAAAATACTACGGGATAAATGACCTAGGGATGGTCACTCTCGCTTGGATAATTGCCTTTGGGGTCTTGGCAATAGTCGGGGTGCTCTACCTCCCACTGACCGGAGTGTCGATGTCGGCGGACCTGACCTACGGAATAGACGCCTTCGCAGCTGCGGTGGTCGGGGGACTCGGGAATCCGGCGGGTGCGCTGGCCGGGGGACTGATCGTCGCCCTGGTCGTGAACCTGGTTGGCGTCTACATCACCCCTAACGTGGCGCACCTCCTGACCTTTGGGGTGTTGCTTGGGTTCTTGGTCCTTCGTCCCAACGGGCTCACCGGGAACAAGGCCGATCTAGTCGGACCTCGGGCTTAGGACTGGAGAGGTTATGAAGCGAATCGATTTCTTTCAATCCGTAGGAGAGCTGACCCACCCGTCTCTAACGTCCGAGTGTTCTGTCACAAGTGAGGTTCGATCAGATGGATAGCTCGAAAATCCAACCGAGGCAAGATCTCGGTTCAAAGCTAAAAGAGCTAGGTGCCGACGCCCTGGTAGTGGCGATATTGCTGGGAGTATTCCTAGTCACCGTATCTCGGCATACCGGCTTTAGCATTAACGTCGCCACGACCTTTGCAATCTTTCTGATGCTGGCGATCAGCCTGCAGCTCCTGCTTGGATTTTCAAATCAAGCCTCCCTTGCACAGGCGGCGGTATACGGTCTCGGTACATACGTCTCGATCTTTTTAGAGGTGCACTTTGGCGTGCCACCACTGGTCGCACTTCTCGCTTCGATCGCCGCTGGTGCACTGTGTGGAGTAATTGTCGCCTTGCCACTTTTGAGGTTGCGAGAACACTTTTTGGCGATGGGAACACTCGCTTTTCAGGTGATGCTCTCGACGGGTTTCGACCATCTAAACGGGCTCACCGGCGGCGTAAACGGCGAAGTCGCACCGTTGGCACACCTGAACTCCCTTTCGATGCTCCTTTTGATCCTTGGGGTAGATGCGGCTGCGATCTTAGGGGTGCGTTTTTTCAGGCAGAGCGCCAAGGGGAGAAAGATCCTTGCCGTCAAGACCGATGAGACGATGGCGATGTCCCTTGGTGTCAACGTCAAGGCATTCAGGCTCGTAGCCGTGGTAGTATCCTTTGCTTTGGCGAGAGCAGCGGGATTCTTCTTCTCCGAGACGGCGGCATTTGTCGCTCCTGACGACTTCAATTTAGCGGTGTCGCTAGCGGTGCTCGCTTCGGTCATCGTGGGGGGCAAGAGCCTCACTTGGAGCGCACTCGTTGGCGCTGGTGTCTACAGCATCCTTACCGGATATACCACCAACCTTCCTGGCCTGTCGGTTCTCATCCTTGGCATCGCACTAATCGTTATCCTGGGATATCTGCCCGAGGGCGTCACCGGGGTCTATTCTCCGACGGCAGAGGCCTTGGCCAAGCTCAAGATGAAGCGAGGTCGGGACCAAAAAAGCCCTGTTAGTCGAGCGCAAGACGGTGTCGATGTCGGTGTAGTCCGCTCGGATGAGACCCAGATCGACAAGTCGTTCGATTTAATGGTCACGGCAAAGCCAGTGGAGGGGGTCCAATGAGCGCAGTGTTGACCTCGAATTCAGCTTCTCCGGTCTTAGAGATCTCCGGCCTTTGCAAGAGCTTTGGTGGCGTGAGTGTCCTGTCGGGGTTCGATTTGAAAGTGGAGAGCGCCGAAAGGGTCGCTCTGGCTATCTTGGGTCAGAATGGCGCAGGCAAGACCACTTTGATGAACCTGATCACCAGGTTGCTCCCATATGACAAGGGATCGATCGAGATATTTGGTCATTCCACGTCTGAGTTGGCGGCCAAAGACCTCCCGTCGGTTGGGGTAGCACGTACTTTTCAAACCCCGCGGCTGCTGATCGAGGAGACGGCCCTAGACAACGTGATTCTTGGAGCACTCGGTCGAAAGGACGTCTCGGGCAGGGGAAAGGTGAAGCGGGCGAAGGCGGTTGCATCGGAGGCACTCGAATTTGTTGGACTGCAGTCGGTAGCTAATCGCTATGTAAAGAGCCTCCCTTTTGGAACGAGGAAGGTGGTGGAGCTCGCCAGAGCCTGGGCGATTGGTCCGAAGGTGATGCTGCTCGACGAGCCTGCGGCGGGATTGAGCAACGACGAAGAAAGAGAGCTATGTCGAATGCTCGCCGCAATAAGGGATCAGGGAGTGGCGCTGATACTGATTGAACACCGTATGGGTCTAGTTGCCGCTGTGGCAAAAAGCGTAGTGATGATGGACGCTGGCAAGGTGGTTTTCACCGGATCACCCGCAGAGGCGCTTTCGAGTGAGGTCGTTCGAGAACGATACCTCGGTTCGGGTTTCGACGCCAATCCACATACCAGCTCGAACGACGAAACCCTTGACGAGAAGCCAGATTTGACGAAGGAAAGTGACCGAAGGTGAGCGTTTCTAATTGGCCAGTCAGCTTAGAGGGGGTGCGGTCCGGGCAGCACACATCCACCTTGGATGCTACGAGTGAGCCAGCCCTCAAATGCAGCGAGGTTGTCTTTAACTATGGGGTATTGCGGGCTCTAAGGGGAGTGTCGCTCGAAGTAAGTCTCGGCAGTTCGGTCGGAGTTGTTGGGGTTAACGGGGCCGGGAAGTCGACACTACTAGGGGTTCTTTCGGGACATCTTTCCCCCAGTTCCGGTGGCCATGGGTCATTCGGTGTCGACCTAGCTGGCAAGGGTCTAAGGGATCACATGCGCAAGGGAGTAGTACTTGTTCCCGAAGGCAGGCATGTGATCGGCAAGCTCACCGTCTACGACAACTTGTTGCTCGGCAGGTCGTGCTTTGGCTTTAAAAAGCCGGAAAAGGCGCTGCTCGACTTCGTCTTCGAGATCTTTCCAGAGGTCTATGGGAGACGGGAACTTAAAGCCGGAGCATTGAGCGGGGGCGAACAGCAGATGCTGGCCATTGCCCGGGCACTATTGGCAGAACCGAGGATACTCCTGCTAGATGAGCCGTCCCAGGGGTTGGCGCCAAAGGTGCAGGAGAGATTGGCCTCGTCGTTTGCCGCCCTTTTGAAATCTGGAGTTACCATGCTCATAGTCGAGCAGAACCTCTCGTTCGCAAGGACTTGCACTAGTTCGATATACGCTCTCGCCCAGGGTGAGGTGAGGTTTCACGGCGACTGGAAGAGCTTTGCGTCCAAGGCCGACCTGCTCGAAGAGTACCTATAGCTCGACCCTGCTCGAACTCGAATGGGTCTCGATAAGCTAAAGCTCCGAACTTGCGGACCTTCCCAGAACGATGCGAAGGGCTGTTCTGATCGTCGTTGGCTCACGCTCTGGGATAGCGTGGGTCATCACGGTTATGGCGATCCTCGCTCGGTGTCGGGCAATGGCGTACATCGCCTCGACTGAGTTGCGTTGCTGACAGGACTTTAGAAGAATTCGATGTTCGATCTCTGACTGTGGGTCGACATGAGGCTTGTCTCGAAGCCAGATAGAGCGGTAGAGGCTACTTCTGTCCTGAAGTCGGTGGAGGTCTTGGAGCAAGAGGACCGGTGATTTAGACGAATGGATATCGTGAAAGCTAGCGTCGGCGGCCATCCAGTCTTCACGTGCGTCATCTTCCGATGCGACCTGCATTACGCTGAGCAGCTTCTCCATCTTCGCCAGA
>JAKAPB010000157.1 GCA_021823045.1 Actinomycetes bacterium
GTCGGGTGCTATTGGAGGGGGAACTTCGGCCTAAAGCTACAAAACTGCCATTAGCTTCAGTGAAGCTAGACGTGCCTCACAGAATCAATGAAAGAGTCGCTCAACAGGCTCTGGAGGTTCAATCCGACATTCTTCTTCGAGATCGCCATAAAGTGTCGGGGTGAACCCAGACTTCTTGGGCTGCCAAAGCATTGAGAACGCTCTTGCCATCAAAGTCATACACCACAATACGACTAGTACTTTCGAGGAGTCTTGTAACGGCAGGCAGGCCGTTCAGTGACCAAAGGATGATCTTGTTCTGAAAGGCTATTTTCGGGCGGCCAGTTTATACGCTATTGAAGTAAATGACCCGAGACGGTTGAGGCTGTGTTGCGCGGCGATCGGCCGCTTCAGCGTTTTGGCCCGAAGAGCGTTTTCGCCAGGAGGAAGAGACGATCTACCTTGGTCCGCCTTCTGGCAACGAACCCGTAAGCTGTATCACACAGCATGAGCAGCCTCCCGGAGCTAAATCGACGAAATATCCATTTCAGTCTTGGATATTTCGCCGCTGCGATCTCGAGAACGGCCGTGGCGCCAGCTGTGATTGAGCCGTTGTGTACGACTACCAGCCTATCTCTGGGATTATAGGAGAGAGTTGGATCTTCCGGTGAAAGATCTTGATAGGGGAGCGTCGTTATTTGTTGGCTATCTAGCAGGTTCGCCAGGTGGCTGCACATCTCGCATTCCGAGTCGAAAATGACGGTTAGTGGCGAGCCCTCTCTGGTTATCGGAAAAGCGGGATCTGCTCGAGGTTGGATATTTTTCGAGGGTTTTATCGAGTCATCCAAGGTTTCTGATAGCCTTCTTCCCAAGCACCGCCGGGCCCATCCTAGCTTGGAGACACGGTCAGGTGTGCGTGGGAATAAAGTGTGGAGCGGCCGCAGTCCTCGGTGACGAGGCGCAGACTTTTCCGTTCCGATGTCTCGAGCCATTTAGTTTCCCCGGCAACTCCAAAGATACGGTACTCGGCGGGTCGGCATCTAGTGCCAAGATGGCGGTGGAGTCAGTTAACCCTAATTAGTGGCGCAGCTAGAAGTTCCATCCTTTAGGGGGAGGAAGTTTACTGAAGTAATCACCCGATCGCTCGGACTCGGAACTTTTGTTTCGAAAAGACATCGGCCGAGGGTGCGAAGTTTTGATGCTGGCTAAGTCGATGACCTGGCTCTGGTTTGAAACTGATGTGATGTCAGGATGTTGATAGGTTCAATGATGTCGTTTGCCCGTTAAACGCTGGGATGACCTATGGCACCAACGAGTCGGGACCTGGTGTTAGCATGGTCAGGCAGCCAGTGATTGAACATCGTGGTGCAATCGTGCTGAGATGAGGTCGATGTGGAGGTACGAACGTTGAAAAGGCTCGTGAACCTGTTACTACTTGGCTTAGGGGCAATAGGTTGGTTGGCGTTCTTTTTCGGATTTAGCGAACTGTCGCGAAGGTTTATTCGCCGTTACCAGCGACTCGAAGTTGTTGGAGATTCTATGGAGCCAACGTTGTCAAATGGTGACAAGATAATAGTCCGAAAAGGGCTAGCCCCCATTTCTGGATCATTGATTGTCTTTGCTGACCCAAGAGAACGCGCTAGACTCTTGGTCAAGAGAGCACAAAGTGTTTGCGCAGGCGAAGTCGTTGCGGTGGGTGATAACGCTGACGCATCCACTGACTCTAGGCACTTTGGACTGATACCCGTTAGTGAGCTTGTTGGAGTGGCGTTTTATCGGTATTTTCCCGTCAGTTCAGCAGGTAGGATCTAGGAGATGACCTCCCTAACCAAATCATCTAGAGTGTAGAATATGGCGTCGCTTCGTGAGGCAGTAGCAGAGGTGCTTAGCCCCTCTTTTATTGATGACATTGGTTCAATAAGCGTGAAAGAACTTCGGCGGCGTAGGGACAAGGCAATCCATGTGGAATCAGTCGTCTCCTACACTCGGCGGTTAGTACAGGCAATGCTCGACATCACTAACGCGTCGGAGGTTTCTGGTGATTCGAGTGAGCTAGTAGGCGAACTGTCTGAGATATTGAGTGACGGTAACTCTCACAGCTCAGCTGGAAGACTTGTCGAGGTGGAAATCTCGGAGGAGGCATCTTTGCAGGCGGACCAGTTCTTGCAAGAAGCCTTAGCCGGGACAGCGTCAAGGAGTGACCTATTGGCCGCGACTGAAAAGGAGATCTCCGAGATGAGGCAGGAACTCCATTCGGTACTCGACCAACTCTCCTCTGAACTCGTAGAGCAGTACAAGAATGGTCGGGCCAGCATCCAAGGACTTCTTGAAGATGTAGGGAAGAGCTAAGGACCTCTTTGGAATCTCCGGAGCGACTAAAGGGTTGAAAATCATGGCACGTCTCGGCTGAATGCCTTGACGCCGGTCTTGCTTGCTAGTCGGAGGTTGTTTTCGATGCGTTTCGCTGTGCTGTCCTACCACTCATCGCCGTTGGCTCAACCCGGCGTTGGTGATGGCGGTGGAATGAACGTATACGTAAAGCGTTTGGTGTCGGCGCTGGTTCGCTCTGGGGCGGATTGTGATGTCTATACCAGATCCACTTCGGCCACCGATCCTTCGAGGATTGTCGTCGAGCCTGGTTTTGTAGTTCATAACGTTCCAGCAGGCCCCGCCAGCAACCTGGAAAAAGAGGAACTCTTAGACTACGTCGACGATTTCAAGGATGAAGTTCTGAATTTGATGCTCGATTCTGAATCATTTATGCCAGACCTAATCCATTCCAACTATTGGCTATCGGGGATTGCTGGGCACGCAATCAAACACGAACTTGACGTTCCGATGCTTACGACCTTCCACACCTTGGAGAAGGTCAAGTCGTTCGGTCGTACCCGGCCCGATGATGGTTACGACGAGGTTTTTCGTGTCAAAAAAGAGCTTGAGATAATGGGGTGCTCTGATTCGGTGCTGGTTTCGTGTGCGCAGGAGATGATCCAGCTTGTCGACCTGTATGGAATCTCACCGGAGAGGGTCGAAGTGGTTACGCCGGGGGTCGATCATGCATTTTTTGCTCCAGGTGCCAAAGCGATGGCGCGCCAAGCCTTAGGACTTAACCAAGGCAAAAAACTTTTGTTATGGATCGGAAGGATACAGCCGCTAAAGGCCCCGTCCATGGCGGTCGAAGCTCTGGGCATCCTTGCAAAAGAGTTCGATGTTGAGATGGTGATGATAGGTGGTCCCTCCGGCTCTGATGGTGCAGAAGAGCTGAATCTCGTGAAGAAGCTGGCAGAATCTTATGGAGTACGAGAGCGCTTGCATCTGATCTCTCCCCAGCCTCACGAGACCATTTCTAGTTACTATCGAGCTGCTGATCTGTGTCTCATTACATCCAGAACCGAGTCGTTTGGTCTGGTGGCCCTCGAGGCAGCTTCTTGCGGGCTCGTAACAATCGCATCCGACGTCGGCGGCCTTACCTCGGTGATAGATGGAGGGATGACCGGAATATTGGTGTCGGAGAGATCCCCGGAAAAGTTTGCTGAAGATGCCAGGGAGCTACTTTTGCGGCCTGACTTGATGAAATCTATGTCGAGGGCGGCGGTGGAGAAATCCTTCGGTTATACCTGGTCATATGCCGCCCGCCAGATGAGCTCCGTAGCGAGGTCGCTGCTGGCTCGAGAACTTCTTAGCTGCTGCTGAATCCGAGATGAGGTGGTCTTAGGGAACTGAGGTCCCTGCTCGACTATACCTGGTCATATGCCGCCCGCCAGATGAGCTCCGTAGCGAGGTCGCTGCTGGCTCGAGAACTTCTTAGCTGCTGCTGAATCCGAGATGAGGTGGTCTTAGGGAACTGAGGTCCCTGCTCGACTCAAATCCGAGGACCTCGTGCCGTCTAACTCAAATTTATTGGATGGAGTTTCCGCGAAGATCATGGGCCTTAGATGTCCTCAATTACAGAGATAACAGGGCACAAAAGTTGCTTATGATCTTTTGTATGTTCGATCTCTGTTTCGTAGGTGGTGGGAAGATGGCGAGTGCCATCTTGTCGGGGATAGTTGAAAGCCCCAACTTGCAAAGCCGGTCTATTCATGTTTCTGAGAAGTTCGCGCCCGCGAGGAAGGCGATTGCTGATCGCTTCCCTGGCATTAGTGTGTCTGCATCTCCCGAGCCTGCTGCGACTTATCTCTTGGCGGTAAAGCCCAAAGACGCAGCTTCAGCAGCCAGCGAACTTGAGGTGGTGGTAAGCAATCCGCCGAGTGAAGCAGCTAAGCCGCCCGTTCTAGTTTCAATTGCCGCTGGGATCGACAGCGCGCATCTTTCGAGTTGGGCACCGAGCTTTACAATTGTAAGAACGATGCCTAATACTGCAGTGGCGGTGGGGAAAGGGGTGGTGGCTCTCGCCGCAGGAAAAGGTGCAGACGAAGAGGCTATGGGTCGGGCCGAGGAACTATTCTCAGCGGTCGCAGTGACGATCAGGGTTAGTGAAAGTCAAATGGACGCGGTCACGGCAATGTCGGGCTCGGGGCCAGCATACTTCATGTATTTCATTGAGGCGCTGGAGGAGGCGGGTATTTCTCTCGGCCTGCCTCTGGATTTAGCGAGGAAGCTAGCAATTTTGACCACTCTTGGTTCCGGTCACTTGGCCTTAGAGGATGGTCGGGATCCTCGTATCCTGCGCCTTGAGGTTACGTCGCCCGGAGGTACGACCGCAAGGGCGATTGCTGAATTTGACCGAGGAGCTCTGAAGGCGACGATTTCCAATGCAGTGTTAGCCGCGCATGAGAGGTCAAAAGAGCTTGGAAGCTAGGGTGATTGCTGCGAAACCGCTTTTGGTTGCCTCGGTATAGCTCCGAGGTTTTTATGATTCCATGTAATGACTTCAGTATTTTCTGGTATCTGACTTTATAGAATCCGACTGGTCGGCCCCTAAGTCTTTCGCCGAGCCTGGCTATTGCGCAATGGATCCGTCAGAAGAAGTCGTAGACCCAGAGATCAAGGTACCTAACGAGCGCACAGCCTGGCGCCGCTTTCATCTTGAAACTCAGGTGGGCTCACTTTGAAGGCTGCAACGGTGATCGCCGAGATGTTTAGTATCACACTATTCGTTTCGCGCCTTCGTGGCTTAACGGTTTTTTACCGCCTTGGGGTACCCTGTAAGTGAAGCAAAGTGTTTGAGAAATTTCAGAACCTAGGTAGGTTTGCGTTTTGCCATTAGCGGCAGTGAGTATCTGTGAAAGCGATGTTTCGGCCCCGGCTTTCGATAGGTTCGCTATGGGTGCGAACGCTACCGAACAGCTCTACAAGTTACTGGCTGTCGAGGATGTCGTATCAGAGGCGGTAGTCGTTTCGACCTGCTACCGAACCGAAGTTTATGCCGATGTCACTGAGTTTCATCTCGGCGTCGAGAGGATAGTTGAGCTACTTTCCGCAGTTACATTGGCTAGGCGTACCGAAATCTCACAGGTAGGGAAGGTCTTTTACGGTCGTGGAGTTGCTGAGCACTTGTATAGGGTCTCTTCTGGTATCGAGTCAAGGATCCTTGGCGAAACCGAAGTACTGGGGCAGCTAAAGTCCGCCCTGGAGGACGCTCGCCAAGTCAAGGTGGTAGGCAAGATATTGAACAGACTCTTCCAGTCTGCCTTGGAAGTTGGAAAAGCTGCCAGGTCGAAAACGGCAATTTCAAAGGGAGCTACCTCTCTCGCTTCTGCTTCGGTTAGGGTTCTGGAGTCTCGCATTGGTGGCGACCCGGCTGATGCT
>JAKAPB010000158.1 GCA_021823045.1 Actinomycetes bacterium
GGTCGGAAGCTTTATATAAGGCGAATTGCCGTCAGCTACGGACGGCGGGAGGTCGTAATGTTCGTAAATAAGATGCCGAAGTACGAAATTCTCTCTGAGGATGCGCTGGCAGCGCTTGACAGGGGATGGAAGCGGATCGTCAGTGAAATCGGGGTCGAGTTTGTTCACGATGAAGCATTGGCGCTCTTTAAGGCGGCCGGCCAAAAGGTCGAGGGCAATCTCGTCAAGTTCGACCCGGAGTTCATATTAGAGCAGGTGGCTAAGGCGCCACATAATTTCGAGTTGCAGGCTAGGAACCCAAAGAATTCGGTCCATATCGGCGACGACAACATGGTATTTGGAGCAGTATACGGCCCTCCCTTTTTTAGAAAAGGTGACCAGCGAGGCGACGCTACGCTGGAGAACTTCCGTACGCTGACCAAGCTGTCACAGGCATTCCCCGAGCTGGACTCGGCCGGAGGCGTCATCTGTGAGCCCAATGACGCCCCATTCGATTCTCGCCACCTCGATATGCTTTTCGCTCAGTTGACCCTTACTGACAAGATCTACATGGGTAATGTCGTTTCAGGGATCAATGCCAAGGACACTATGGCGATGACCGAGATAGCCTTCGGCGGTCGAGAGACCTTGGAGAAGACCCCGGCGACTCTTTCCCTGATCAACTGTAACTCCCCTTTGCGCTGGGATACGAGGATGCTCGAGGCTCAGTTCGAATATTCGAGGGCAAACCAACCCGTGGTACTAACTCCGTTTCTTCTCATGGGAGCTATGTCCCCGGTGAGCATCCCAGCTACCCTCGCTCAGCAAATGGCTGAGGCGCTATCAGGAATTACCCTTTCTCAGCTGATTAGGCCGGGGGTTCCTGTTGTCTTCGGGTCGTTCTTGTCCAACATAGACATGCAATCCGGATCACCCTGTTTTGGTACTCCGGAGTCAGCGGTTGGACTTTTGTGCACCGGCCAGATAGCACGCCACCTCGGACTGCCGTGGCGCTCAGGTGGGGGTCTCACCTCGAGTCAGGTCCCCGATGCCCAGGCGGGATACGAGGCGCTCATGACCATGATGCCGACTTTCCTCGCCGGCGCCAACTGGGTGATGCATACCGCTGGTTGGTTGGAGGGCGGCCTTGTCGCTTCGACCGAGAAGTTCGTAATCGATATCGAGATCCTGAGGATGCTGCAACACGAATTCACTCCGGTAGAGTTCGACGAGGAGTCGTTCGCTTTTGGTGCACACGTGGAGGTCGGCCATGGAGGTCACTTCTTAGGTGCAGAACATACTATGGAGCACTTTAGAACGTGTTTCTATCGCCCGCTACTGTCCTCTTCTCAGAACTTTGACCGTTGGTCGCGTGAGGGGAAGAAAGACGCCGCTGTTAGGGCCGGAGAGATCGCAGAGAAGACCCTTGAAGCCTACGTCGAACCCCCGATGGACAGCGCAATTAGAGCAGAACTTGAGGATTATGTCGCAAGGCGCCGCAAGGAACTTGGGGACTAGAGGCCCAACTAGCCCCGGTGGGACCGGGAGGCGATCCTGATCACTTCCCGGTCCGTTACCAAGATGTCCAGGGCGACGTCGTGAGGTTCTGCGGGAACTTCTTCAGCAATCTGGGAGGAGAAGCAGAATCCGATCGTGGTGCTGGCATCTCCAAGGGCGCTCAGGTAGCGGTCGTAGAATCCGCGGCCGTAACCGAGCCGGAAGCCATTGCGATCGAAGGCGAGGCCCGGCACGATGACTAAATCTACTGTGGATGGATCAACTGGGGTCTTGTCTGGGGGTTCGAGGGGTCCATATGTGGTCAATTCGAGTGAATCGGTCGAGCTAATCCTTGCCGCATGCATTAGGTTGGCATCCAGGTAGGGGAGGAGGATCTGTTTCTTTCTTAGTTGCAACTCCTTAATCAAGGTTCTTGTTGAGGCTTCATGGCCAAAGGACCAGTAGACGAGTATGTTGGAAGCGTCGGCGACCTCATTTAGGTTTATGAGTCGCTCTGTAATCTGGTTGGATCTGATTTCACGATCGATTTTAGATATCGAACTGCGTCTTTGGGAGAATTCCTTCCGGAGTTCGTTCTTGAGTTCTACCAGTTTTTTTGGATTTGTCGCCATTAGATAATCGTAACTTCATTAGTAAGCATAGTTTTGTACTTCAGCGTTACCATAACTGATATACTAGAACAAGATCAGATCTAGGGTCAGGTTTGGACCACGGGTCGATCTGACCGATTTGAAATGAATGTTTGTCTGTCTCGGACCGCAAAGTTGGTCCAAGACAACAAAGGGGGGAATATGAGTAAATCTGAGCGGAGTCTTACGGCCTTAGAGATAGCTAGGTCTGCCGACATCAAGCCGATCGTAGAGATCGCACAAGGGATGGGAATACCACCCTCGATGCTCGAGCAGTATGGCCCGTATTTAGCCAAGATTCGCCTAGAAGCGCTGGACCTGGTCAAAGATCGTCCGAAGGCCAAGTACATAGTCGTTACGGCTATTACTCCTACTCCGCTCGGAGAAGGAAAGACCACTACCACCGTTGGCCTTGGCCAGGCGTTCAGTCATATCGGCAAGAAGGCTACGATTTCGATTCGTCAGGCGTCGATGGGCCCGACCTTTGGTATAAAAGGTGGTGCAGCTGGTGGTGGCTACTCCCAAGTGATTCCTTTCGAGTCGCTAAATCTTCACCTCACCGGCGATGGCCACGCTGTAACGGCGGCTCATAACTTGTGTTCCGCAATGCTCGACAATCACGTTTACTTCGGTAATGAGCTAGGAATAGACCTGCACAATGTGAGCTGGCGCAGGGTTTTGGACGTAAACGATCGGGTGCTTAGAAACCTCGTAGTTGGGCTAGGTACACAGCAAGACGGTGTTCCCCGTCAAACCGGCTTCGACATCACTGCCGCCTCGGAAGTGATGGCAATTTTGGGCTTGACTACTTCCCTAAAGGACCTGCGCCAACGTCTGGGACGTATTGTCGTCGGGTATACCTCCAAGGGCGAGGCGATTACCGCCGAGGATATCCACGCAGCCGGAGCGATGACAGTGTTGATGAAGGAAGCGATCAAGCCGAACCTCCTCCAGACCCTCGAGGGGACCCCTGCCCTGGTACACGCTGGACCATTTGGCAACATAGCGACCGGAAACTCGTCGGTGTTGGCAGATATGATCGGCATCTACGGCGGCGATTACTTGGTGACCGAATCTGGTTTCGGAGCTGATATGGGTGCCGAGAGGTTCTTCAATATAAAGTGCCGTACTTCGGGTCTATCTCCAGACGCAGCAGTGGTGGTTACCACGGTACGTGCGCTAAAGGCCCATTCGAATAATCACAAGATCGTGCCGGGCAGGGAGCTTCCCGAGGCACTACTTGCTGAGAACCCAGACGAAGTGAGAATCGGCGGGGAGAACCTGCGTAAGCAGTTGGAGAACGTGCGCAAGCATGGGGTCCCGGCCGTCGTCGCCATCAACTCCTTCCCTTCGGATTACCCTTCAGAGCATAAGGCCATTCGCGAGATCGCTGAATCGATGGGAGCGAGCACGGCGGTTTGTACCCACTTCAGCGACGGAGGTAAAGGTGCCGTCGAACTAGCCGAAGCGGTAGCGGAGGCCGCCGACAGGCCAAACACCTTCAAAGTTCTCTACGCCAGTGAAGCCCCGCTTCGTGAGAAGATCGAGGTTATCGCCAAAGAGGTCTATGGAGCTGAAGGTGTCGACTATACGCCATTGGCCAACAAGCAGCTCGATTCGGCTGAGGAGAATGGTTTCGGGGAGTTTTCGCTCTGCATAGCAAAGACCCACCTCTCTATCTCTTCTGACCCGACGCTCAAGGGTGCACCTACCGGTTGGAGACTACCGGTGAGGGAGGTCAGGGTATCGGCTGGAGCCGGATTTATCTACGCGATAGCCGGGGAGATGCGGACCATGCCCGGATTGTCTAGGCACCCAGCCGCCGAAAGAATCGATATCGATGAG
Organism: Actinomycetes bacterium; assembly: GCA_021823045.1. Next base: position 3,972 of record JAKAPB010000158.1, read on the forward strand.
AATGGCGAGATCGTAGGTCTCTCCTAGCAAGGCCGAGCCTTAGTTTTTGGTTCCAACCAGAGCGGCTTTGCGAAGCTGGTAGTTCTCCCTTGGGCTTCCAGCTTCGCAAGTCGCCAGCAGAGTAAGACTGAACCTCTGCATTTAGTTTCGAAATTCACCCATCTGAACTGGTCACGGATGCCGAACTTGGCCAATTGGGCCCTAGGTTCTCCGAGTATGGGCCAAGTTCTTATGGTCTGTCGGTTTGGTAGTCGGTGGACTATTGGCGAGGAGGTTTAGTTGAGTACTTCAACCTATGATTTCATTGTCGTTGGAGGCGGGTCTGCTGGGAGCGTCCTTGGAAACCGGCTTAGTTCGGATAAGTCCAACGAGGTACTGGTACTCGAAGCGGGGAGGATGGACTTCTTGTGGGACGTCTTCATTCACATGCCAGCCGCGCTCCCATTTCCCATTGGTAGCAAGTTTTACGACTGGCGCTACGAATCAGAGCCCGAACCGGAGTTGAATGGTAGGAAGGTCTATCACGCTCGTGGCAAGGTTCTTGGCGGTTCGTCGAGCATAAATGGCATGATCTTCCAGCGGGGAAACCCGATGGATTATGAGAAGTGGTCGAAGGATCCAGGCTTAGAGGATTGGGACTACGCACACTGTCTGCCATATTTCAAGAAGATGGAGACCTGCCGGGCGGGGGCCGACGAGTATCGAGGAGGGTACGGCCCGCTGATCCTCGAGAGGGGACCGGCGACGAATCCGCTTTTTGGGGCTTTTTTCGAGGCGGTCCAGCAGGCCGGTTACCAGCTGACCAAGGATGTAAACGGTTACCGACAAGAGGGTTTCGCCCCATTTGATAGAAATATCTCTCGGGGACGACGCCTCAGTGCGGCCCGTGCGTATCTTCACCCGGTCATGAGTCGACCCAATCTAAAGGTCGAGACGAGGGCTTTCGTAACCCGGATCCTCTTTGAGGGGACCAGGGCCGTTGGCGTTGAATACAGAGTAGGTAAAGGACCTTTGAAGATCGCAAGGTCTAAAGAGGTGGTGCTATCCGGCGGAGCTATCAACACCCCACAACTTCTGCAAATCTCTGGTATCGGTCCAGCAGCACACCTGAAGTCCTTGGGAATAGACGTGGTAGAGGACTTAGCCGGGGTAGGCCAAAATCTTCAGGATCACCTGGAAGTGTACATCCAGCACTCCTGTAAGCTCCCAGTCTCGGTGGCACCAGCTCAGTTGTGGCGAAATAGGCCCTGGGTGGGAATGCAGTGGTTGTTTTTGCGGAGCGGCCCCGGTGCGACGAACCACTTTGAGGCGGGTGGATTTGCCCGATCGAATCAAGACGTCGCCTATCCGAACCTGATGTTTCACTTTCTGCCGATAGCAATCCGCTACGACGGCTCTGCGCCGTCGAAGGGGCACGGCTATCAGGTGCATATAGGCCCGATGAACTCCGATGCACGTGGATCGGTGATGGTCAAGTCGAAGGATCCTACGGTCCATCCAGCCCTTCGATTTAATTATCTCTCTACCGATCAGGACAGAAGGGAGTGGGTCGAGGCAATTCGTACGGCACGGGAGATTTTGTCGCAGCCCGCATTTTCAAGCTTCGACGATGGTGAACTATCGCCCGGACCCTCCGTTGGGACCGACGAGGAGATCCTCAACTGGGTTCGCAAGGACGCAGAGACAGCTCTGCACCCTTCGTGCACCGCAAAGATGGGTATCGACGATATGGCGGTCGTCGATCCAAAGACCAT
>JAKAPB010000159.1 GCA_021823045.1 Actinomycetes bacterium
TCTGGCCAGTCGTTGGACTTCGGTTCAACACCTGGTGAAACTACCGTCGTCGAAGCAGTAAGTGAACGTCAGACGAACGATAGCAAGTTTGTATAAGTTTCATGGAACGGTGTGACGTGAATGGCTCGGGCGACACTGGGGATGGTTTGATGCAGAGCATCCTATATCAACCCAAGGGAAAAGGACTTGAAATTACCACGGGTTCGTCAGTCGTACCAGAAACTCCAGCGACTGCGTTCTCGAAATTAACCAGCAACTCCCGCTGGTATGCCAAAAGTCCTGAACCATTGCCCGTCAAACACGCCTAGCTACATCTACAGAGTTACCGCATCTCAAAGCTAAGGTCTTTGCAAGTTCACGACTTAAATCTGCGGAGATCAACGAAACCCAGACGCTCCACCGTCCGGTTCGGTCTGGCGTTACTCGAACAGAAGTCTCAGTCGCAATTTCTGACCACTGGCCGCAGTTAAAAAGCTAGTGCCGCCCGGTCTTCCTTGAGCTAACTTATGAAAGCTTCCTGGATCACGCCGGCAAAAATAGGGATTACAACTAGCTGCTAGTATGTTATATAGCTCATGGCAATATCTTTCAGCATTAATTGGGACTACAAATGTCCCTTTGCGCGAAACGCACACGAACACTTAGTCACGGCGCTCAAGGCCGGTGCAGACTGGGAAGTAGATTTCATTCCATTCTCACTTACTCAGACCCACATTGAAGAAGGACAACCGTCCGTCTTTGACGACCCAAGCCGCGTCGACGATCTTCTCGCCGTCTCGACGGGGCTCGTGGTAAAGGACCTATATCCAGAACTCTTCTTAGACACCCACTTGGCTCTCTTTTCTGCGCGCCATGATCTAGGGAAGAACCTCCTCGAGTGGGATGCTATCAGCGGTGTTCTCCAGACAAAAGGGGTCGACGCCGCCAAGGTAAAAGAGCAGATCGATTCGGGATGGCCGAAAGAAAGCTACAGAGCTGGACATGAGAAGTCCGTCGAAGAACACCAAGTCTTTGGTGTTCCTACCTTCTTTCTAAATAACACGGCCACCTTTGCTCGAATCATGACCAGGCCAAATGGCGATTCCGGATACTCAGTCGGATTAATTGAAAGAATTATCGGCAATATCAGTGACTTCCCGGAGTTGAACGAGATCAAGCAGACCAAAGTTTCCCGGTAGTCCGGCCAGGAGCTTATATTGTGGCGGTACTCGTTCTTTGGGGGTCCGGCTGGGTGCAACGGGCTACCTTCTCTAAAAATTTCTAAGCAGCAGCCCGATCGGATCATTGACCCGATCCAGGTAGTCTCCGGGAAAACTGGATAGTTAAATAGCTCTCGAAATATGGTTCCATTCTCTCGATTAGGTTCGGCTATCCTCAGAACTCCCCGACCTGACCAGCAACTTTGCGCGACCAAAGCTAGGCTTTGCTGCGTGGAACCAACTGGTCGAATTTGCGGGGTAACCGGAGCGGCATCGGGCATTGGTCTAGCACTAGTCGATGAGCTGATTAGTAGCGGAGCAACTCATGTAGCAATGATTGATTTCGATGAAGAAGGACTGCGAGACGCCCTATTTAAAAGAGAGCGATACCGCTCTATGCTGTCGACTCATCGGGTCAACGTTCGCTCCGAGCCTCAGTTGAAAGCCGCGCTACAGAAGATAGAAGACGAAATCGGTCCAATTGATATCTTCTTCTCGAACGCTGGAATTTCGAGATCCGGAGGAGTCGATGCTGGCGACGAAGACTGGCTCGATTCGTGGGATGTGAACGTTATGGCCCACATCTACGCAGCAAGATTCCTAGTCCCAAAGATGACCGAACGAAAATGCGGGCACTTAGTCCAGACTGCGTCGGCGGCTGGTCTACTCAGCATCCTTGGGGCGGCTCCCTATGCGGTCACAAAGCATGCTGCGGTCGCCCTGTCTGAGTGGATGGCAATCACCTACCGACCGCTTGGGATATCGGTGTCGTGCATCTGCCCACAAGGTGTTCGTACTCCGATGCTCTTCCCCGAACTCAAAAACGGTACACCGGGATCTTCCAACACCCTCGCTGATACCGTGGCACAGAGTGCCGTGACATCCGCCGGATCGGTACTCGAACCAGAGGATGTCGCCCGCATAGCAATCCAAGGCGTCAGAGACGACAAGTTCCTCATACTCCCCCATCCGGAGGTAGCAAAATTCATGGTGAAAAAGGCAACGGACACCGAAACCTGGCTGTCCCAAATGATTAGGATCTCTACAAAATTATCGAGTATAAGTCATGACCCCACCCCGATATAAAGCTAGCTGGCTCTTTTGCAAGCAGCCTAGAAAGCTACGGATAGTTCGCTTGCCCACACTTCGGGCGAGTAGTCAATCATTGGCTCAGCGCACAGCCTCTCGAAGTAGGTAATGTCGCTCCTGTAATAGGCCTCGACGCTCGATCTGGTAGTGATCCGATAGAGGATCTTCGCCCCATTTCCGCCCTCTCCCTGGGGGAGTCCCTGAAGCGAATAGTTAAACGCCGACAGGTGTTTGGCTTCGTACACGCTCAAAATCTTTTCAATGCCATGGGCTAGAGCTGCGATCTGGTCCTGAGCTAGATCTACAACGTCTGTTGCTCCATTGACGACTCCCCATACCTCATGAAAACCCGAAGGTGCAAAGGGAACCAGGTAGTCGACACTTCCGATCGATCCCACCCACCTAGGTCCCCCGCGCTCCTGACGAACTAGGTCGTCCAAATATCCAGAGCGATTTTCCTCAAAGTATTGGTCGAAGACCTGCGCCATTCTCCTCTGGGAACCTAGCGGGACAAAATCGTGACTCGACTGGAGGTGGGGATGGATCAAACTTGAGCCGGAGGACGGAAGATAGTTGGCATTGATCGAGGAGTAACTAAGACGACCATCGTAGTTTCTTACGAGCCTCCCATGCTCCACCATCGCCGAAAGGGCATCGTTTAGAATCTCAAATGTAAAGTCACCGAGCGAAAGGAAATGTCTCCCCGGATCATATATTCCCACCGCAGAGTAGGTCGAATAGGCGAGAATGTTCGGCACTACTCGGCACGCTCCCTTTGAGATCCTTCCGCCGGGAATCATCTCCGTCGGGAAGGGGAAAGTAGCGGAGTCAATCGTGTCAGCACAAAAGGGGCAGAAGCCCTTTCTATTGGTGATCTCCTTAAGGTTTGGTGACTGCTCTGGCTGGAGTTTGGCACCAGCTACTATCCGGCAGGAGTGCCCAAAAAGGGGATCAACCCTCTGAACTAGGGGCGTTTCGGAAAACGTCCCACCATCACTCAGCTTCGGTGCCATTGCTTCAAGATCTACTTCGACCAGTGGTATCACTCAAGCTCCTTTTAGTTCACAACGGGCTAACTCTAACGTAATTTGACCGATCCGAGTGGTCCCGGCTCCTTACGATTCCGTTTATCGCCCTGATTTAGGTAAACGAAACAGATTTATCCGACAACATCTAAGTTAGCCAATACAAGACAATAGAATCCGATCATGCCAACAATCGGCGTTTACGACCCAGATAAATTGAAGGAACTCTTACAAGCCGTCCTTCTTATAGAATCAGATCTTTCCCTACCCGTCGTTCTGCGACGGGTAGTAAAGGCGGCCTGTACCCTGACAGATGCCAAGTATGGGGCGATCGGCGTGCTCGATTCATCCGGAGAGAAGCTTTCCGAGTTTATTACTGAAGGTCTATCCGATGAAGAGATTCGCCTAATCGGAAACAAGCCGGTCGGTCGGGGAATTTTAGGGGCACTCATCACCGATGCCGTTCCACTCAGGACCGCCAACCTACCAGGTCATGAAAAAAGCTACGGCTTTCCACTACATCACCCAAAGATGTTGACCTTTCTCGGTGTGCCGATCAAGGTTTCAGGAACGGTCTTTGGGAACATATACCTGACAGAGAAGGAACAGGGACAGGAGTTTACCAACGGGGACGAAGAGATCGTAATCTCCTTAGCACAAGCCGCCGGAATTGCGATCGAGAACTCCCGGCTCCACTCCAGAGTTCGAGAGCTCACTCTTACCGAAGACCGGGCAAGGATCGCCAGAGACCTCCACGATGAGGTAATCCAACGGATCTTTGCAGTAGGTCTATCTCTGCAGTCGATGACTAGGTTGATCGACTCTGACCAAGTAAGGGGGCGCCTTCAGGATTCAATCGACGAGTTAGATGAGACGATCAAGCAGATCAGAACCACGATTTTTGCGCTCGAGACCACCCAAAGGCTCGGACAGTCTTCGGCACGATCGAAAATACTTACTGTAGTTTCAGAGGCGGTACAGCCTCTCGGCTTCGAGCCGATGGTGACCTTTACAGGACCAATCGACGCCTTCGTAGAGGAGCCAGTGTTATCAAATCTACTATCGGTTCTTCGTGAGGCCCTTTCGAATATCGCCAGACACGCTCAAGCGACCCGGGTTGATATCAACATTTCTGCCACCCAAACCCTGATATTGAAGGTGGAAGATGACGGCGTCGGTCTGAAAACTGATGGACGCGTCGGAATGGGGATAAAGAATATGCGAGACCGCGCTCGTCAACTCGGCGGCGATCTGACCTTCGACGTCTCACATCTCGGCGGCGTGCAACTTCTATGGACCGCGGACCTGTGATATCCCTCCTCACTCGTGGAAGGGGTCTTATGGAAGTTTTCATAACGATCAGCACTTGATCGCCCTTTGGGAGGAATCCCACCTCCCTTCCCAACTGTCCCGATGGCTCGTCCATCCCTAATTAACGAATCCTCCCGTTCTGTGGGCCGCAGCCGCCACAAGTCACTGGATCTGCTTCCGAGCAACAATCCGCCGTCAGTTGTTGGCTCAATCTAGCCATTGGCCATTGGTGGGTCGCTGTCAGCTTTTTGGTGAGGTCCTTTAACCAAGTGCCTGTTCAAGGTCGCCAATTAGGTCCTCTGGGTCTTCAATCCCCACAGATATTCGCACCAATTGGGTCGTAATGCCACCAAGTTCTCGGTACTTTTCTGGAACACTATGGTGAACTGCGGCAACTGGCTGAGTGATCAGGGATTCGACCGAACCTAGGCTGACAGCCCGAGTAAAGAGTTCTGTGCGGTTTAGAAATCTGTTTACGGCCTCCTGATCGCCTTTGATCTCGACACTGAGGACTCCGCCGAAGCCATTCATCTGCTTCATCGCCAGTTCGTGCTGAGGATGCTCCGATAGGCCGGGATAGTGGACTTTGGCGATCTTCGGGTGAGTACTTAGATATTTAGCCACCGCCAAACCATTTTCGTTGTGTCTTTCCATTCGTAAGCCAAAAGTCTTCAGCCCCCGGATTAGAAGCCAGACATCGAATCCGTTTAAATTGGCACCAAGCTTGCGAAACACATCTGTGCATTGCGCAATGTACTCCTCTGAGCCGACAATTACTCCAGACATGACATCACTGTGGCCATTTAGGTATTTGGTGCAGCTATGGACTACAACGTCTGACCCGAGTTTCAACGGCTTTTGATTGTATGGCGTGGCAAAGGTGTTGTCGACGACGACCTGGATGTCATGAGCATGCGCCAGCTGTGCGATCGATTGGATGTCACAGACGCGCAGGGTTGGGTTGCTCGGGGTCTCCAGGAAGACGATTTTAGTGTTTTCCTGAATTGCCTTCTCGACTTCCGCCAGATCCGTCATGTCGAC
>JAKAPB010000160.1:0-2152 GCA_021823045.1 Actinomycetes bacterium
ACATAACCGGTGCATCCCATCATCAAAGCGTTCCGGTTAGAAAGGTATCCCGCTCCAACGAACCTATCCATCGCGACGGAAGATGACATGAGAATCTCTACGAGTTCATCAAAGTCGGCCTCAATTTTTCCGAGCTTATCTGGGTCGGGCAAGGAGATGAAACTCGTTCCGGACACCCGGGTAGTTCCCCTCAGCAGTCGGCTACCCGTTGACTCCTTGTTGATCCTCAATAGTGACTCTTTGATATTCAAGGCGTGCGCGTTGATGATCCCCAGGCCAACGTCGTTAGCGATCGCTCCTACGTCATTGATATGGTTGTAAGCCGCCTCGAGTTCTACGAGGCAGATACGCAGCTCTTCTATCTCTGGATCAACCGCTACCCCAAGGGCGTTTTCGATCGCCTTGGCCATTGCTACTGAGTGTCCGGCGGATGTGTCACCAGATACCTTTTCAGCTAGGGTTATCGCGTCGTTGAGGGATCTGTTCTCCATAAGGTTTTCTACCCCCCTATGGACAAACCAGAGCCGAGCCTTCATTTTAAGGATCGATTCGCCTACCGCGGAGAACCTAAAGTGGCCAGGTTCAATCATTCCGGCGTGAATCGGGCCGACGGGTATTTCGTAGACCGAGTCGCCTTTGACTTCGACGAAGGGGTATCCACCGCTGGTAGGCGGGAATTCGACCGATCTCGGAGCATCTTTTCGGAGGGGGTAGTAATCCTCTGGCCAGTGGGCGTGCTTCACGAGCCTCATCGGTTGGGGGTGTCCTATCAGCTCTACGCCGTAGAGGTCGGCCATCTCCCTTTCAAAGCGACCAGCCGAGAAGTCAATAGCGGCAAGCGAAGCTAGTTTCGGTCGGTAGCGATCTATCGTCGTCATAGTTCGTGTAAGGGCGCCATCTCGCTGATTCAGGGTCAGGTAGATTACCCAAAGCTGGCCATGCTCTACGTCGTCCACGGCAAAGATCGATGCCAAGCGGTCCCCGTCCTCTAGCGACCGCTCTATCGAGAGGTGAACCTCGCTCTGGGATAAGGTCGGGGTAGCCTTCATCTCCTCCTCCTCATCTGAGTCCGGCGATTGAGTGGGCGGCACTCATGAGTAGGCCGTTAGTCGGCGAGGCCAATATTCCGAGCAGAATCGATGCCATAAAGCCAGCTACAGCAATAGGCGAGAAACCCCTAGATACCGCTATCGCCGAATTGGCGTCCCCTAGGCCGAGGGTCATCTTCAACACCGAACGTACTAGCGCGACCGAACTGATGAGGATAAAAACAATTGCTCCGGCGGCGATTAGGACAAAATGTGTTCGAGAAGCCGAGGTAATGACGGCGGTTTCGGACCAAAAGAGACCAAATGGAGGGAGGCCAACAAGTACGGACAACGCTACTATCAGGCCAAACCCGACCGATGGAGAGTTCTTCAACAGCCCTTTTACTTTCGAAATCTCTGTGGTGTGAAAACCTGATTCAACCCTGCCTACCGATATGAAGGCGAGGCTCTTGCCGATGCCGTGAACTACTACGTGAAGCAGTAAAGCGGCGATTGCTAACTGGGTGCCAAAGGACGCAGCTACCGCCACAAAACCTATCTGCTCAATCGAGGACTGGGCGAGCATCCTTTTGTAGTCGCGTTGATTGATAAGCAAAAGCGACGCTACCGCCATAGAAGCTAGCCCCATGACGGCCAGGTAGGTATGTGCGTAGGAACTTCCAAGCACTAGGTTCGAGATGGAAACCACCCGCAAGATGACCGAGAAGGCTACCGATATCAAAACTCCAGACATTAGGGCCGAAATAGGTGCGGGAGCTTGTGAATGGGCATCTGGAAGCCAACTATGGAAGGGCACGAGGCCGGCTTTCGCCCCAAAGCCCAAGATCATCAGCCCTACCGCTAGCCGCATGGCCGAATGGTCTAGAAGTCGGTAGTGCGTGGTGAGGACGTTGATCTGCAGGGCCTGAGAACCACTTAGTCCACTATGGGTCGCAGCAAAATAGACGACGCTTACTCCCAGGAGCGCGATGGCTATGCCGAAGGAACAGATCATCGCGTACTTCCAGGCTGCCTCTAGCGAAAGGGGCGTCCTTTTGAATCCGACGAGGAATGTAGTTGCGATTGTGGTCGCCTCGATCGCTACCCAGGTTATACCGAGGTTA
>JAKAPB010000160.1:2162-5644 GCA_021823045.1 Actinomycetes bacterium
CCCAGTAGGTGCGTCTATTCGGTGGCGGAGCTTGAGGGTTTGTGGAGAACTTGTGGCTTAGTTCCATGCTATCTAGGTAGCTGATACTCGCCCAACCGGCGAGGGTTGATACCGACCCGATCACCAGGAGCATGATCTGGGCGAGTCGATCAAGCCTGAAAAGTCCGTCGAATACGACTCGACCCGGGTCGAGAACCGAAGTCATGCCGAGGATAGATATCGCCAAAAGTATCAGACTCGTAACGATCGAAATCCTCTCTGTGACCTTCGCTTTTTTTAGCGAAAAGCTAAGGAGGCTTGCGACTACCGGAGCCAGCAGTGCAACGGAGATTAGTAGTTGGCTCATCGATCGCCTAGCTCGGATAGTTCGTCTACGTCAGTGGTTCCAAACTTCACTATCATCCTGTCGGTGAGTGCCCCCATGATAAGGATCGCAAAGAGTAAGTCGAGGCTGCCCCCGAGTTCCAGTAGTAAGGGGACCCCAAGGGTCGCTAGAAATCCAAAGGCGGCGATTCCGTTATCGAGCACCAAGAACCCGACTATCTGACCTACCGCCATCCTCTTCGTGATGAGGATCTGTACCCCGATGAGGACCAGTGCTAGTCCAATTGAGGAAGCCTTGGTGGTGCTCGAGGAATCTAGGTGGCTTAGCGGTATGGTAGCCAGGTAGGCAACGATCGTAGACGCCCCGGAAATGAGCAGGGAGGTTGTGTTGGATACCCGAGAGTGGGATCGATCCTTCTCGGTCGGTATTCGCTTGGCCACCGATTTTACGAGGCCCGGGAGAACAATGGCTCGCACCACGAGGACTAGCAATCCTACGATCCAGAGGTCCAATGAGTTGTGTTCGAATGCCATCAGGAACGCAATCGCTGCGAGTGCTAGTCCCTGCAGCCTGAGGAGGCTGCCCTGCCGCGCGAGGTCGTTATAACTGGCAATGAATACGCCACTTAGCAAGAGTGCTGCGCTCGCTAGGTCTATCAGGGATGAGTTAGTCATCTGTTCTACCTCGTAGCCGTGAAGAAGTAGGAGGTGACAACCGAAAGCAACGCCAAAATAAAGGAGCTGGCCAGCAGTTCGGGGACTCTAAAGAGCCTGAGCTTTGCCATAAATACTTCTGCGAAGGAGAGTATTGAGCCGAGCAGTAAGACCTTGATCAAAAAGGCCAAGCAAGAGACGAGCAGGAGGATGGGTGCTTGGCCAACCCTAAATAGGCCAATCGGGAAGAAGAGGTTGGCAATGAGGCCGAGCAGTATGGTAAGACGTAAAGAGGACGCCCATTCGATCACCGCTAGACGAGGACCACTGTATTCAAGGAGCATTGCCTCGTGGATCATTGTCAGCTCTAGGTGGGTGGACGGGTTGTCAACCGGGAACCTCTTCGCCTCTGCTAGTACTACCACCACGAATGCTGCCAGAGCCAAAAGCGAGCCCGGGGCGAAGATGAGGTTTGGGTTGCTGATCGATATTGCGGCTATCGCTCCCAAGTTGCTCGAGTGGGCCGGGATGGATAGAGCGAATATTGCGACCAGGATCGTCGGCTCCACCAGCGATGAGACCGTTAATTCTCTTGAAGCCCCCATGCCCCCGAAGGATGTACCGGTGTCGAGCCCCGCTAACGCAACGGCGATATTGCCCAAAAAGAGGAGACCTACTACGCTGAGCAGATCCGAGGAGGAGCTAAAGGAGTTTTCAGTGGCCAGAAATGGTCCGGCCATAGATATCACTGCGGTGGTAGAAGCCAATACATAAGGTGCGAATGTGAAGAAGATGCTCTTTGTGGACGGCTCCAAGGTCTCTTTTTGAAAGAGTTTTCTGAGCTCTCGATAGGGTTGTAGCACCCCAGCACCCTGGCGCCCTTCGAGCTTTGCACCGATCTGTCTTGCGACTCCCGAAACTATCGGTGCTACCAAACCGAGCATTATGAGTTGCAAAACCGGGAGGCCGGAGAATAAAAAGGTCCTGCTCACCTCGCTACCACCAGGACGATAATGAAACCGATGGCCCCGTAGATTAGATAATTGCGTATCTTTCCGGAGTGACCCTTTTGTACCAGGCGTGATAGGTTGCTCATCGCACGGGCAACAACCGGGAAGAGCCGGGTTTCAAAGATGTCTGAATTCGACCTTTCGTAGCTTGCGCTTTGCAGTATCAACATGTCGGAGTCTGCGTGTTCGGTTCCGAGGGACTCCTGGGTAGCGACTACCAGGTTGAAGATTCTCTCCAGTGGCTGAGCGAAGGCGACCGCATTGTACTGCATCTTCGAGGATGGTTGGCTACTGCCACACGCCCAAAGTGGGACGTCAAGCTGGCGAGATTTTTTACGTATACGCCACTCGGTGATCGAAGCGAAAAGGATGGCGCCAATGACTACACTGAGTCCGAGGTTGAGGGGAGATATCGATCCCCCTACCCCACGTAGGGTGATGTGACCGAGGATCGAGACCGAACCCTTCGTCCTGACGCCGAGTGTCGCTTGGCTCGCCGACCGAACAATTTTTGAGACCAAGGCGGGGTTGAAGCTAAAGGCAATGCACAAGAGCGTTGCGATTGAAATAGTGATTGCCTCCCAGCGTGGGGTCTTTGCACTTTCTGCAGCGCCTTGGCTCCTCGGTCTAGAGAGCATCCCCACGCCGAACGCCTTGGTCATGGCCGCCACCGCTAGACCAAAGGTCAACGCCAGCAGTCCCACGGCACTTGGCATCAGCACATTTAGTACCGTGGACCTTGTAGGTAGGGTATGAATTAGTGATTGGAGCAGTAGCCATTCTCCGACAAATCCCGCTCCCAGCGGTAGTCCGGTAGCACCGAGTGCGGCAATCGAAAAACCCATTGCAGAAATGGGGTTTCGGTGGATTATGCCCCCCATACTGTCGAGGCTTCGGGTTCCGGCCGAGGCTATCACCGATCCCGCTGAGATGAATCCCAACGACTTAAAGAGGCTGTGCCCCATGAGTTGCAGGATCGCACCTGCCAGTGCAACCTGGGCGATGTTTAGGTTGTGGGCGGACTTGAGCACTTCAAATGTCCCCAAGGCGCATATCACTATCCCCATATTTTCGCCCGTGGACCATGCAAGGAGCCTTTTGATGTCCGAGGAGACCAGGGAGTGCAGGGCGCTATAGACAGCGGTGGTTGCACCGATAGTTATAATCAAAACTCCCCACCAGATCGGAGCGGGACCCAGACCCTTTATGTCTACCCGGATAATCCCGTAGATCCCCAGGTTGACCATTGCTGCACTCATTAGGGCCGAGACCGGAGTCGGGGCTTCCGGATGGGCCTTTGGGAGCCAACTATGCAGTGGGAGTTGGCCGGACTTGGAGGCAAATCCAAAGAAACTGAAGACAAAGATTACGTTCTTCGTCAAGGTTGGGATGCCCTTTAGCGCCCCTGAGCCCCCAATTAGTAGGCCAGTTGGGCTGTGAGCGCTTAGGTAGGCTAGCGACCCCAGGATCATAGCGAAACCGACCTGCGACATG
>JAKAPB010000161.1 GCA_021823045.1 Actinomycetes bacterium
AAGTCACGTTGATAAATTTGTAAGGGCAATGAAGCCCCTGAACCAAGGGCAGAATTGAGGTATTAGTAGGGACTTTCGACCCTTTACTAATATCTTTCTATCTTGCCCTTCCAAAATGGCAATAGAGACCGAAACGAAGCGAAGTGGTTTCCGCATCGTGCAGTGCGTCGGTAGCTTTCCTCGGCGATTGACTAAGGCAACGCTCGCGGATTAAAATTAACCCAACTGACCAGCTAGAAGCATTATTCTCGAACTGACCCCACTCAGGTATTCCCCAAAAAGAAGGTTGAATCCTATTCCTGCGCTTTCACGCAACTTCGCAATATTGCATTAACGCAATGCAGCATCTGCTATATTTAAGTAATTGATATTTCTCAGGATACTCACAGGAAGAGGGTTGAGATGAGGAGGCCGGACGTGAACCATCCAACTCCCCTTTACGAAGTTAAGGCGGAGTTCTTCAAGGCGTTGGGACATCCTTCCAGAATCCGGGTACTTGAACTTTTGAGCTCCGGGCAGAAGTCGGTTACCGAACTTCTCCCCCTCGTCGGGATCAACCCGCCTCATCTGTCACAGCAACTCGCAATATTAAAAAGGGCTGGCCTCGTCCAGACCCAACGCGAGGGAACTTCGATCTTATATTCATTGGCCTTCCCTGAATTAATAGATGTCCTAGCGGTGGCGCGACGGGTTCTCATCGATGTCTTGGCCGAAAGGGCTGGCCTACTAGTTGATCTCCAAGCTTCGGCTCCCCTCCCATATCCCGGAGAGCTCTAATTGTCGATTTCATGTCAAAGTCTGAAATTCCGTGATAGACCTCAAAAAGATCGTTGGCTGATAAGTCAGTGATGCAGCAGTTATTACGGCGGATAATCCGCTTCGGCAAGGTTGCCGAGGATTTGGATCTGCCAGAAGAAGCCATTTCAACCGCAAGCGCACTTGCAAACGGTTCAATAAAGATGAGACACGTCGACTGCGGTTCTTGCAACGGCTGCGAGGTCGAGCTTTCAATGTGCTTTTCTCCAATTTACGACCTGGAGAGATTTGGTATAAGCCTCACCGCATCGCCTCGGCACGCCGACGGGCTGCTGGTCACCGGGATCGTGACAATGAATATGGAAGGTCCGCTCCTCGACGCCTATAAGGCGGTGCCATCCCCTAAGGTAGTAATCGCCATCGGGGACTGCGCTTGTGATGGAGGCTCATTTAGCGAAAGCTACGCTTACGCTGGCAGCTGCGAAGACTACTTCGATGCCGCTCTGAAAATTCCCGGATGTCCACCAGAGCCGACGGATATCATCAGGGCAATTAGACGGATATCTGCTAGATGAGCGAACTCGTCTTATCCAGCACAGCAGTCGAGGGGATCAAAAAAAGCAGCGGTGCAGAGCACTGGTATCTGACATCAAGCGTCGTTACCGTCGCAATTGGCGTCGTTGGACTTGCGGCCAGCTTGCGAATGATCGTCGGAACAAAAATCACACTATCTTTGACCACCCTGCTGCCTTTAGCGGGTCTCCACTTGTCGTCAGACGGCCTATCGGGGCTATTCGACTTCATAACTTCGATAGTCGCAATAACGGCGGGGATCTATGTTTATCCCTATCTGCGCCATTCAAAGGCCCCCAGAACCACGGCGGCCTTAATCCCGCTTTTCGTGCTAACTATGTTGTTGGTACCGATTGCGTCTACTTATTATGACTTTCTCTTCTTCTGGGAAGCCATGGCACTGATTTCGGCCGTCCTCGTCCTCGCAAATCACGGCAAGACAGAGGCGTTCAGAGCCGGAATGTGGTACATATTCATGTCACAGGTCGGCTTCGCAATGATCCTGGGGGGACTTAGCTATCTCAGTGCTCATAGTGCCGACGGCCTCCTTATTGGAAACTCAGCCACGAGTAGGACCATCTCACCTATAGCTAAGGACCTGGTCTTTGTATTCAGCTTCTTAGGATTCGCATCCAAGGCCGGGCAACTCCCCCTCCATAGCTGGCTACCAAAAGCTCACCCTGAGGCCCCTACTCCGGTCTCGGCTCTGATGAGCGCAGCGATGGTCAATCTAGGTATATACGGAATCATCCGGGTCGATATAAAGCAACTAGGTGCTGCGCCGATCTGGTGGGGAGTACTGATCATAACAATCGGTGCAACGACGGCGGTCTATAGCGCCCTTCACTCCTTAGTCTCGTCGGATATTAAGAGGCTCTTGGCCTGGTCAACGGGCGAAAACATGGGAATAATAATCTGTGCTTTGGGAACCTTCGAAGTACTCAATTCCGCACACAATCCAGATATCGCCCGGGTTGCCCTGGCTGGAGCAACAATACAGCTCATAGGGCATAGCCTCTTCAAGTCTCTCGGTTTCATCTCGGCGGGCTCGATAATTACCTCGGCGGGCACCCGTAGCCTCGACAGTATGGGCGGCATAATCCACCGAAATCCCGTCGCTGCCCTAGGCTTTTCAATAGCCGCATTAGGTGCGACTGGGCTACCATTGGGAGCAGGCTTCGTCGGAGAGTGGCTACTACTCCAGTCGTTAATCCATACCCTACCCACTCGATCTACCGTGCTTAATGTCCTTATGCCAAGCGCAGTCGGCATGCTCGCACTAACCTTTGGCCTAGCGGTAGCGGCTATGACAAAGGCCTTCGGGGTAGGAATGCTTTCGAGGCCGAGAAGTCATGGTGCGACCGAATGCACAAAGGCGACCGCTTGGGAAGCCACTACCATCTCAATCGCTTCGCTGCTTTGCATTGCATTCAGCTTTAACCCAGCCTTTGTATCCAAGATCGTCAAATCCGCGAGTCAGGCGACACTCGGCATAAAAGCGAAGGGTTCGGTCTCAATCCTCGGTCACATCACTTTGCGCTCTGTGGAGGGTTCGATCTCCCCGCTTAACCTTGGGCTGAGTGTTGTGATCGGTGTAATCCTTTTCGCTTCGATCACCGAGTGGAAAATACGGAAAAACACCCGGCAGGTAGATGTCCCGCTTTGGGCCTGTGGGAGTAGTCAACCCTCTGCGAAGATGCAGTACAATGCTGTCTCCTTCGCTCAACCTTTGGAACGAATCTTCAATTTGGTGGTCGCTACCGAAGAGTCGCTCGGAACCGAGCATGCAGACTCCGAAATGCTCATTCTGCAAAGCGCGAGCTATGAAAGAACAAACTCAGATATCTTTGAAACTAAAATCTTCCCGTTGGTAGTCCGGGCTATGAGTACTCTCTCTCGTCAGGTGCAAAAGGGACATTCGGGAAAGATCCGCAACTACTTGATCTATGGGGCCGTAGGTTTCATTATCGTCTTGGTGGTGGCTAGGTGAACCGAGGGCTGATCTACGACGGCCTCCCTGCAATGCAGTTGCTGATACTCGGTGCCGCAGCGCCGCTCCTTTCGGGGCTTGTCAGGCAAGTTGGTGCAAAGCTTGAGGGGCGTCAAGGGGCGGGAGTGATGCAGCCCTATAGAGAACTGAGAAAGCTCTTTCAAAAAGAGACCCTGGAGCCTACCACCAAAAGCGTATTCTTCACACTCGCACCGTATCTGCTAGCTTCATCCACCGCAGTGATAGCTATGGCTGGGCCCTTTTTAGCTACCGAAAACTCCTTCAGCTCATCCTCGGATCTACTAAGCGTCGTAGGCCTCCTCTTTTTAGGCAATATCGCAGTTGCATTGGCGGGCCTCGACACTGGGACGTCGTTCGGAGGAATGGGGGCTTCAAGAGAGCTAACGGTATCGTCGCTAGTCGAGCCGACAATCCTGGTCGCTATCTTCGCCCTTTCGATCCCGGCCCGCTCGAGCAACTTGGGCGCAATAGCCGCAAAATCGATCACTAATCCAAACCTCATTTTCGCTCCGGGCTCACTGCTGGCCCTCGCCGCTTTCATGGTCGTCGTGCTAGCTGAGGCGAAAAGATTCCCAGTAGACAATCCATCCACTCACCTCGAATTGACCATGATTCACGAGGCGATGCTCTTGGAGTACAGCGGTCCTCGTCTCGGAGTAATCGAATGGTCGTCGTCATTACGGCTGACAATTCTTCTGGGCCTAGTTGCTAACCTGTTCTTCCCCATGGGTCTTTTTAGCACGGGTCAGAGTCCAATTCTTCTGCTTGTTTCTTGCTTGGTTTTCCTAGTAAAGGTGCTGGTACTCGGCTCAATCCTCTCCTTCGCCGAGGTCTTCATGGCAAAGCTGAGGCTCTTCCGAGTCCCCGAACTACTGGCGAGCTCCTTTATCTTGGCGCTGCTATCTGTGGTAACTTCCTACTTCTTCACGGCCGCAAGGTAAAGCAGATGACAAACTCCTCGCTGATCGACCTAGCAAGTGCGGCGCTTTTGTTAAGCGGCGTATTTATCGCGAGCTATAACGACCTGGCAAAACAAGGTGGCCTCCTCAGGCTGCAAGGAATAGCGCTCTCCGCGCTCCCATTCCTTATGGCATTCGAGCACAACTCTTTGGAACTCTGGATCGCCGGTTTGCTAGTTCTTGGAGTTCGCGGCATAGTGCTACCTGGCCTTGTAAAATCGGCAGCGAAGCGTATACCGGCCGAGAAAGACAGATCGCACTCTCGGGTATCTACTACAACCTCACTGCTCATTTCGGGAGCGTCTACGATCGTCGCCTACTTAGGCACCATCCCTTTGAGCCACCTTGACTCGTCGAGCACCACCAAGGCATCGTCTATCGGTCTCGCACTAGTCCTCATCGGGGTGCAAATCCTCATCTTCAAAAGGATGGCGGTAGGTCAGATAGTCGGGTTCTTAGTTCTTGACAACGGGATAGCCGCTTTTGGTTTCTTGGCAACGCTTGGCGTTCCTCTGCTACTAGAGCTCGGGGGGAGCCTCGACCTACTCTTTGCGATCCTGATCATGGGGGCACTTACCAGCAGGATGATAGTGAAGTTTGGCACAACGGACGTCGACGAACTCTCAGAACTAGGCGATCGATGAACCAACTACTAGCATCTACGGCACTTCTGCTTCCCGTAATCGCAAGTCTCATTAGCTTTAGCGTCAAAAGAGCGAAGGTCTCCGAGGCGATATCGATCTCTACGAGCTTGGTACTACTGGCGATATCGATACTCGCGATGACTTCGGTAGTCGACCCTTGCCGAGTTGTCATCGACGGACTTTTCAGGCTCGACCGACTCGCTCAGATCATGCTCTTAGTGATCGGGTCGGTATCTACCCTCGCCGGATGGGCAAGCATCAGCTTCTTAGACAACATGATACTGAATCACGAGTTTTCACGAAACCCGCAGGCCCCCCCGCCCAACCGACGTACCTACTGGGCACTGTTCAATATCTTTAGCTTCGCGATGGTCTTGGCCGTTCTCTCAAACAACCTAGGCATCACTTGGGTAGCGATCGAAACGACCACAATAGCCACCACTTTCCTCGTCGGATTCAAAAGGACCCCGCTTTCGCTAGAGGCGGCTTGGAAATACGCCATGATCTGCTCCTTCGGCATCGCTATTGCCCTTTTGGGTGTCAGCATTGTCTATTTTGCATCTGTCCATGGTGGACTCAGTGGTTCTCAAGCGCTGCAGATCAATGTCCTGACGACCCACTTTCGCCTGCTAGACCATTCCGCTATGAGACTCGGGGTCGGGCTTATGATCCTGGGTTTCGGCGCAA
>JAKAPB010000162.1 GCA_021823045.1 Actinomycetes bacterium
AAAGTTTTATCCGGTCTAGACTTTCAGATTCCGCCGAAGGCATGAAGAGCCGATACGAATGGAATCATGACGAATATGATTCCAGGGACTAAAGCTGCAACGCTTACCGGTATCCAAACGGCCTGAGCGCGCTTGGCAAGCTTTTCGGTTAGCTCCAGTTGCTGCCGCCGTCGAAGTGAGCGGCTTTGTTCGTCCAAAAGGGAAGGCAATTCTGGTGATGAGTAGTTAGCGTCGAGTAGTCGAGTCAGATGATCGAGCCCGGTGAGCCGGTATTGTGAGGCAATCATTCCGAGGGCTCTGCCTGGATTTGCTCCCCGGCGTATCTCTGCTGACATCTGCCTCGATGGTGTAGACCACGGGCCTTTGATGGTCTTTAGGTACCTGTCTATGGCCGACTGTATCGATAGACCCGACGCCACGAACGACCCGATCTGCTCTATGTAGAGCGGAAGGGCATCCTTCAGCTCCCGGACCCGACGTCTTTCGCCTTGGTATATTCGAGAGGATTTGAAGAGGAGGATTGCGAGTGGTGAAAGAAGTCCCGCCCCAATTGCCAAAGTCACCGATTTGGTTGTAATCGCGACCGAGACGAAAGTGACAAGTGGCGGCACCGCGTATTTCAAGCTCATCTCACTCAGGGATTTTTTGAAAACTGGAATCAACGACGACAGGAAGTCGTCTCTAGAGAACTTGTCGACTATTGGCCGTATGTAGGCTTTTAAATAGCTCATTAACTGGGCAATTGGATCTTTAGCCGACGATGAAGTGGGAGCGAGGAATTCGGCAATTCTTTCGTAGCGCGATCTTTTGGTTAGGGTCTTTATACTCGACAGGATCAGGAGCGAGCCAATCTCACCCAACACGATGGAAATTGTTCTAGCGAGGCCGAATTCCATTAACTGCTCCATGAGGAGTTAGCGCGACTGGAGACTGGCTCATCGGGTGAGCGATCTGGAGTTGGGTCGGTGGCTTCGAAACGTCCCCCTTTGACTTTCGGTAATCCGATAAGGCGAGTCGACCAAATCCAGCAGAGCAACAGAAGGCCAAGCGCGAGTGCACTTAGGGAAATTCCGGCCGGAGTTTGAAAACTTGATCTTCCGCCGCCAATCGCTGCCCCGGCGAGAGCCATGCCTATGGGAACAACCAGAACGAATCGTCTAGCGAATATTGCCCCGGCCATGGCGGCTTTTGCCTCCTTTGCCGCCGTTAGATCCCAAGAGCGATCGTCTCGAAGGCGGGCGAGTCGTGACTCGGTAGAGGTAGACGCCAGTTCATGAAGTAGGACCATAGTCTGAAGAACAGTCGTGCTTTTTGGATCGACGAGTTCATCTGCGATAAGGTTGCAGGTCAGATAGAAGTCGCCTGTCAGATTCCAGGTAATGCGATTTCGGTCAAAGATGCTTGAGGCCTTCTCCCCAAATCCGCTTGACGCAGAAAATAGTGCATGAGGGATTGCTTCACCGAGAGCGCAGACCCTGATACGCACCTCGTCGATCACGTTTGGCCAACCTTCAAGCAGCTGATCGTGTAGCACTGAAGACTCCGACTGCTTGGTCAAATAGATGAGCAGTACACTGAAGAGACCCCCGATTCCCGCCAACGCTGGAGATCCGGAAGCTAGCAAGGTCAATAGGGATCCAAGGGCTATGAAACCCAGATAACGCTTGAGCGTGGTTACTGATGTTACTTCTAGCGTTCTTGACTTTACTTTTTTGTGGTTTTGCTCTGCTAAAAGCCGGACGATCCCCTTGGCCATGCTCGCCGAACCCGCCAGGGCCGCAATTGAAGAAAGGATCCAAATACCCATTTTTGAGTCCATCTAGATTGCCGCTGGTCGGAGTTCTTGGCAGTCGTTTAGCAGTTCGCCTAGCTCATAGCCATGATCAGCTAGCTTGGTTCGTAGGCGGTAGGGGACGGGACCACATGAATGGGCAAAGTCATCCTGGGGATTCAACTTTATCATCGCCGTGGTTGTGAAGCCCGAGGAGTCCTTGGTTTGGGGGTCCTCTACGGCGATGATTTCCGTGATCTTGGGAATGGAATTTATCCGCTGAACGTAGACCACCATGTCGACGGCGTCCGAGACCAGACCGCACAGGGCCTGTGAAGCGAGATTGATTCCATTTAATTGTGCCATAACGCAGAGCCTCGTGAGGGCTTGCCTTGCGGAGGAAGCATGAATGGTGGTCATCCCTTGGACTCCCGAGGATGTTGTCAACAAGAAGGGCAATGATTCGCGGTCTCTGACTTCGCCTACTATCGCAATGTCTGGAGCCATTCGTAGAAATCCAGCCACTAATCGCCTCAGGTCGATTTCCGGACGATCCTGACGTTCGGGCCTTGACTGAAGGTGAGCAACGTTGCACATCTGGATCTCAGTCTCTGGAACTTCTTCGGCAATGACCACCCGGCTAGACGGGTCAAGTTCGCTCGCCAGGCATCCCAGGAGGGTGGTTTTCCCAGCACCGGGCGGCCCGGCGAATATAATGGTGGCCTTGGACCTAATCGCCGCACTCAGTAGTGTGGCCGTTGGTGGACTCAGCATCGCCTTGCTAACTAACTGCCAGAGCGATCGGTTTGGAAGACCGGTGAACTTGCGGATGTTCACGCAGAGATGGGCAGATTTAGTCAGCTCGGGATGGACGATATGGACCCTTGACCCGTCGGGTAGTTGAGCGTCCTGGAGTCCAGCTACCGGGTCGAGCTTCCGATGAGATCCGATGCTCCGCTCGAGGAGTCTGGAAACAGTTCGGGTGAGATGGTCATCGTCGTAGAAGGACTCAGAAAGTTTTTCCGTTGGTTGGGAATGGCGGCGGACGAAGATCGCATCAGGGGCGTTGATGATGATTTCCCAAACTTGGGGATCGCGCATTGCTGCGTCTATCGGTCCAAGTCCACAGATCGACCTAAATATCTTTTCTGCTGAGCTTGCTCCGGCTGAACTTGCAGATTCGCCTCGATTAGTCTCTACTTCTTGGCGTATTACTTCAAAGATCTCGTCGGCGGAGTCGGCGTTCCCTGGATCCAAATTCTTAGACCTGCACCTGTCGGAGACCCGGTCTTCAAGTGATCGTAGATCAATTGTCCTAATAGGAGAAATTTCAAATACCTTTTCGTTACCTCGATTAGACGGGTAGAAGACCTCTTGCACCAAATCCATTCGCTCCTTAGCCTCCTAGGGACGACGATCCAAGGTAATTCTTACTACAAATGTTTCATCTGTCAACTGAGAGGCGCTAGTAAATAAAAAATTTGTGGTTTGGGGTTGTCGAATTGCTTGTATTAAGCAACAAAAGGCTATTTGAGCTGTAGGATTTTTGTTTAGTAAGGAACCCGCCTGGCACCGGTGTGTCTAGTTCCTAGCAGAAATCGACCTAGCTTTAGGGGCTCTACTTGACTATTTCGTCAAAGCTGACCGAGTGGCGCGACAACCCGGTTACGTACCGATATATCGTGCTTTCGAATACGACCCTCGGCAGTTTCATGGCATTCTTAAATACCTCCATTCTTATTATTTCGCTGCCGGCGGTCTTTAAAGGTATCAAACTGCAGCCGCTAGCTCCGGGTAACGTCGGATATCTACTTTGGACTCTTCTTGGCTTTCAAGTCGCGGCGGCTATCTTGGTCGTCGCCTTCGGTCGCCTTGGCGATATTTTGGGACGTGTTAGGCTCTACAACCTGGGATTCTTGGTCTTTACAGTAGCGTCAGCGGCTCTCGCTTTGCTTCCAGGCAAAGGCGGGTCCGGGGCGATGGAACTCATAGTGCTGCGAGTGGTACAGGGCATTGGCGGTGCGCTTATCTTCGCCAATTCAACGGCGATTATTACCGATGCTTTTCCGGCCCAGAGACGGGGAGCGGCCCTAGGTATCAACCAGGTAGCTGGTTTGGCGGGAAGTTTTATCGGGCTGATTGCTGGCGGGTTACTCGCCGATTTGGACTGGAGATTGGTATTTTGGGTATCAGTTCCATTCGGAATTATCGGAACTATTTGGGCTTACTACATGCTGAAGGATCAGTCGACAAGGCTGAAGTCTAAGGTTGACCTGGTGGGCGGGGGGCTGTTCGGCCTATCCTTGGTTCTCATACTGATCGCTATTACCTATGGAGTACAGCCCCATGGAACAGCTTCGATGTCGTGGCGCGCACCGTATGTAGACGGCGAGCTAATTGTGGGGTTTGTCCTGTTGGTGGTTTTTTTGATCTACGAGACGAAGTCAGACCACCCCATGCTCAATCCCCGACTATTTCTAAATAGAGCTTTTTCGGCGGGAGCATTTTCCAACCTGTTGTCGGCGATGGGTAGGGGCGGGCTCCAATTTATGCTGATTCTTTGGCTCCAGGGGATCTGGCTTCCGTTGCGGGGATATAATTTTTCACAAACGCCGCTCTGGGCTGGCATTTACCTCCTCCCCTTGACATTTGGCTTCTTATTGGCGGGACCGATATCAGGATACCTGTCTGACCGATACGGTGCTCGATACTTTTCAACCCTCGGGATGCTCGTTGCCACGGTTTCGTTTATCTGCCTTGTTCTACTTCCGGTCAACTTTGCTTACCCAGATTTTGCAGTGATTATCTTTCTAAATGGGGTAGGGTTTGGACTCTTTGCGGCACCTAACACTTCGGCCGTAATGAGTTCGGTGAAGCCGACAGACAGAGGGGCTGCTTCGGGAGTAATGGCGACGTTTATCAATACTGGGCAAGTCCTGTCGGTTGGGATATTCTTCTCATTGTTGATAGCCGGCCTGTCCAGTGCCCTCCCTCATCATTTGCTTAATGGATTGATAGCTAATGGGGTGCCAAAGCCAGCGGCGGTCAGGCTTTCTGAGGTACCCGCAGTGGCGTCCATTTTTGCGGCATTCTTGGGGTATAACCCACTTCAACTGCTTTTGGGCCCGGCGGCAAGGTCGATTCCGCATGCGCGGCTGGTCCACCTGTATGGACATTCCTTCTTTCCATCTCTAATCTCTGGACCCTTCAAGCACGGACTCGTAATTGCCTTTGCACTTGCGGTGGTGCTCTGCTTGGTTGCGGCGGTGACGTCTTGGTTACGAGGTGGGGACCGAATGATTCACGTCGAAAGCGAAGCGGTTTCGATTGTTGACGGTATCGACCAAGTGGCCCCAGACCCTCAGAGCGTCTAGTGGCATCTATGAGCTGAACTTCCGGAGTCCTTTACTCGAAACCTGTCCAAAGTTGCTCCCACGCAACTTTGGCTTTCACTGAATACATTTTTGACAAGCTCCGTTTTCGTCGGAATAGGCTGTGGGGCGGGAAGCCCCATGGCTTTAGCCATGGGGAGGTAGGGACCCGCTGAGCCCTAGCCCAGAGAACTGCGCAGACGGTGCGTTGGTTGGCCGCGTATTGCTTGACGATCTTCAATGGCGCACCACCGACCGTAGCAACAAAGTACGAGATCGTGCGGGTTGGTCAGTCCTAGGAGACTGATGTTTAATCCACCCTTATACCTTTTTGGCGGATGAAGGCAAAATTCGCGCCGGTCTTTTGGGTTTAATAGACTCTGTATATGGTGCGTCCTGAAA
>JAKAPB010000163.1 GCA_021823045.1 Actinomycetes bacterium
CTACAATGCGATCCTCCAGCGGTTGGAGCTTCATCTAACAAGCCTCCTTGTAAGGTTTGGACCGGATATTGGCCAATTAGCACTCTAGCAGTCTGAGTGCTAATTGCGGTAGTTATTCTTCACTTCTAGCTAAAATCTGCCAACTTTCCCGGAACAACGTGGCAAAAGTAGTCTCAAGTCTCACTGGTAATATTCGAGCATCGCCGATGGCTCAACACTAAAGGCTGGGTCGCTCGGGCCGTCTATTCCGAGGCGGTAAGCGCCTGCAGCTGCAATCATCGACCCGTTGTCAGTACAGGAGATGGGTGCAGGAATGGCCGACTGTATTCCCATCGCCTGGGCTGCAGATGAGACTTCCTGACGCAACCTTGAATTAGCTGCAACCCCGCCTCCAAGCACGACAGAACTGACCCCGTAGGCTTTAGCTGCAGCGAAGGTCTTCTTCACCAAGACATCAACCACGGCCTCTTGGAAGCTCGCTGCAACTAATTCTGGTGACACCGCCTTATTGGTCTCCAGATAGTTCAGTACGGCGGTTTTGAGGCCTGAAAAGGAAAAGTCAAAGCCCTTGTTGAGCATCGCCCTAGGAAAGCGAATGAAGCCACCTTCGACTTGCCTAGAAGCGAGGTCTATCGCTGGTCCTCCGGGAAAGCCAAGTCCAAGTAGCCTAGCAACCTTGTCAAAGGCCTCACCGGCAGCATCATCGATGGAAGTCCCGACAAGTCGATACCTACCAGGACCCTTTACATAGATCAACTGCGTGTGCCCCCCGGAGACCAGAAGCACCATAGCAGGAAGCTCAGCTGGAGTAGTTTCAAGCGACGAAGCGAAGATGTGGCCTTCCATATGATCTACACCGACAAGGGGGACCCCCCAGGCAAGGGAGAGGGATTTGGCCGCCGCCACACCCACAAGGAGGGAACCCATCAACCCAGGACCCTTTGTAACGGCAATCGCATCTAACTCTCGGGATGGGTTCAAGACCCTAGCCTTTTCCAGGGCCTCGTCCACTACCGAGATTATGACCCTTTCATGTTCCCTAGAGGCGAGCTCTGGGACCACCCCCCCAAAACCTGAGTGGATCTTGCCTTGAGCTGAAATCACCGAAGAGCGCACCACATTTCCACTGACCACCGATGCAGCACTTTCATCACAAGAGGTTTCAATCCCCAAGATGCTGTAATTGTTGGTTGAAAAAAGTCTTTTCTCACTCATCAGATTCGCCGCTTTGCGCCTCCAACGGCTCCTCGGCATCGAGGTCTACCGTTCCTGCTAAAAGCTTCAGGGCTTTCGCTTCCCGCCTGAACTCCTTCAATTCTGCTCTAATCTTTTCTCTTTTTCGGCTGTTATCCTCCGACGCAATGTCGTAGCACCACATGATCACTGCGTCCTCGTTCGACTCCGCGTAATAGTTTTTTCGGATGCCCACGGGTTCGAATCCAAATTTGAAGTAAAGTCGCTGGGCAACCAGGTTACTCGCCCTAACCTCTAGGGTCATATCCTTAACCGATAGTCCTTGTGCCACTTCAAAAGCGTTGAGAAGCAGGCGCTTTGCAACCCCTCTTGACCTATAAGACCCATCGACAGCGATGTTGGTGATGTGGCATTCATCCAGTATGACCATCATCCCGCAGTACCCAATTACCTTTGAGCCCAGAACAGCTACAAAGTACTGGCGAGATTCACCGAGCGAAATCTCGGAAAGAAATATACCCAATGACCAAGGGCGCTGATACGATCGAGTCTCGATGCGCAACACTCCAGGCAAGTGTCGCCGCCGCATCCTGATCACCCTCAAATCACTTCCATGGTGGGAACTGTTTCCGATCAATCCTTCACCCACTCCAAATCACCAGTGGAATTCAACCTTTGGTAGCTCACCCTGGTATCGGCACCACGCACATAAGAGATAGCCACCTCTGCGTGGCTTGTTAAGCTCTCCCCCGTGGGCCTGGCACTCATAAGCTGCCACATCGACTCACAGGTCTCCCGCCGCATCGCAGGAAGATAAAAGTCGACAACGTCTCCGCCATAATCTTCAGCTAGCACTTGGCTCGGCGCTCGATCCGAAACGACCAGAGGGGAGGTCCCCGTCAGGTTCGAGTCATCAAGCCAAGGTATCAGCTGGTTAGGGCCAAGCACAACCGGCCCCGATAAAGTCTTTAGGCCCAGAGGACCTCTCGCACAGATAGCCCCAAAGGCCTCCTGCTTCCTTACCCGTCTAAGCACAACAACTGGATCTGAATTCTTAGCGTAAATGTTCGCTATTACTTCATGAGAAAACAATGGGACAATTCTGCAACCTAAAGCGTACGAGAAAGCCTTTGAAAAGGTCACCCCGACCCTCAAGCCGGCCATTGAACCGGGCCCGACCACTACTCCGACTGAAGATATCGAGGAGACTTCGAGGTTCATCCGATTGACTAAGTCCTTCACCTCCAGGCTGATGGCCTCTATTGGACGCAAGCTTTCCTGACGCTCTGAGACGATCAGGATTCCCTGGGCCACCAAGCCAAGAAGCAACTGCTCACCTGAGGTATCAACGAGGAGGTGACATTCTGGAGCTATTCCCGCAGCCGACTGTGTCCTATCGACACGACTCATGCAACACCTACTTCGAGGTTCTTCACCTGACGCTCGCTCGGTTCTGTTGTCGCCTCGTCTTGACTGACCTTTATCGTTGGGTGGGTCTTAGCGTGAATCGTCCTCGAATAGGTCATCTCGCAAACCGAGCTAGTATCTGCACCACTATCGTTGCATTGGGCGTCCATGGACACCCCAAGGTAGACATCCGACACGGAGTGGAGGGATACTCGCCTTCTCATAGAGCGTTTCATCCCCGTTATATTGAGGTCTTCGGTCACGACCTCGTTATGGCTAGCGACGGGCTCGGACGTTGGCTTGTACAGCGGGCCACGCCTGACATCTAGGAGACTTCGGCCGGGCCGAGTGAACTCGGCCTTGCATCGGCGGTGTTCCAGGTAGTCGGGTACCCGCCGGCGTAGAAGTACCTTAGGTCGCTCAGAAAGAGTCGCCGGTGATAGGGCTGGGTTTGACAACTCGGTAATGTTATCTTCGATGTCGACCACGCTCACGAGCCTTCGTAGGTCGAGGCCCATTTCATCAAGGTCAGCCACTACCAACCCTCTGCGCCGAGCCAACTCTGGATCCTCGATACCGACCCTCGCCAGTCTGTCCCGATGATCTTGGCCAACTCCCTCGCCAGCTAGGGCCACAGCTACGGTTTCTGTGGGTATCCACTGAAACTCATGCCTCTTGTCTTTCATTGGAGACCCGACTTCACTAGACACTTCATCTACCGTAATACCCCACAGCTATCGTCCACGAAATAAGTCGGGTTAGTTGTCGCTCTCGATCGGTCCGCTGGTGGCATGATGGCCCCCGAGTGCGAATCACTATTCGAGGTGTCACCTTCGATCCAATGTGGCCGGTTTTCAAAAGAATCGGTTTTCCGACCCACCGAGTACACACAGGAGGTTTTCCCTCCCGATAGAACCCCCAATAGAACCGATTGACGGCCTGTTCGTTCAGGCCCACTCGATCTGCCACTTAGACAAGTTGCTGCCCATAGGGCCGTAGGGGCCTTTGTATCGTGCAAAGAGCTCCACGGGCCGCAGGCGATAGCACCCATATCAGTATCTCGACTGTGCAACTCGGTCATTGGACCTCCATGTCGCTCCACATCAATTCGAATCTATCAAGAGAGTCATTTCTGAGAGTAAAGTCCAAAATCCTGGATCCTGGATCCTTTTTAGGAACGCTAAACTCAACGACGACGACAGCATCGAGTTCTCCCTCGGCCCGTTCTCCCCATTCGACAACCGCCACCGCTCCTTCGTCGAGTTCCTCGTCTATGCCAAGCATTTCGACCTCTGCTAAACTGCTTGTTCGATAAAGGTCACAGTGGAGCAGATCAAGCCGCCCGGTATAGCTTTTGACCATCAGAAAAGTCGGGCTCGTGACGGGTCCCTTGACACCCAATCCGCGGGCAAAACCTTTCGTAAAGGCGGTCTTCCCCGCTCCCAGCGGACCACGAAGATCGATCACATCCCCCGAGACCACCGCCAAAGCCAACCTCTCCCCTATTTTCTGGGTCTGTTCCATTGACCCAGAACGAAGCTGAAACTTTTTCATTCCTACTGATCCGCCAAGAGTCGGGCCTTTGCAAGGTCCGACCTCATAGCCGCCAGCACTCCGGTGCCACCTCTTAGAGCAGCCGCAGGATGGTAGGTCGGAACCAGAACGCAGCCGTGAAAATCAAATACTTGAGTCCGCAGCGAACCGATGCCTTCGTTTACGCCAAGAAGTGCCCGTGATGCTACTGCACCTAAGGTTACGATCACCGTGGGATTCACGATAGCTACTTGAGATCTCAGAAACCTCTCACAACTTGCTATCTCTCCCGGAAGGGGGTTGCGGTTGTTCGGGGGTCGACACTTGACCGTATTGGCAATATAAACTTCTCCCCTCTCCCACCCAGTTTCTTGTTTAATCAGCTTTTCCAGCAGCTTTCCGCTTCGACCGACGAAGGGACGTCCCACTAGGTCCTCTTCCCGACCCGGTCCTTCACCCACGAACATCATCGTCGCGTCCTGTTTTCCCTCTCCGAACACGACGTTCTTACGGGTATAGCAAAGCTCACAGTCCCTGCAGGCCGCAGCCTCAATCGCTAGAGAATTAAGGTCAGACATCAGTGCGCTACCTCATTCTCATTGAGAGTCTGTGGATTGCCGACCAGCACTCGAGGCACCCTATTGCCGATCCTCGCGATCACCTCATAGGAGATAGTTGAGAGCTTATCTGCCCACTCATCGGCGCCAATAAATTCCCGGCCCTGCCGACCCAGCAAAACTACCTCATCACCGAGGGCTACGTCGGATTCTTCTCCGAGATCGACCATAAGCTGGTCCATCGTGATGACTCCCGCCAGCGGATAACGCCTACCCCTAATTAGCACTTCGCCTTGGGCGTCAAAAAGTGCCCTTGGGACCCCGTCGGCGTAACCTATTGGCACGGTAGCGATTGTAGAGTCCACTATTACCGGTCTTCTTAGTCCATAAGAGACCGCTTCTCCGATTGGTATCCGTCGGAGGTGAACGACACGGGCTTTGAGCGACATAACGGGTCGCAAACTTGGCATTGGAACCTGCGCAGACGGGGTGTAACCATAAAGTTCTATACCAACTCGAACCATGTCATACCTTGAGGATGGGTACGATGTCGCCCCGGCTGAATTTGCAATATGAGAAAGCTTGGGGTGGCACCCTACTGCAGCTAGAGCCAGTCTCGCCGCCTCAAAGCGTTTAAGCTGTTCCAGGGTAAAACCCCTGCCCTTTGCATTGTCTGCTATTGCTAAATGGCTCCATAGTCCCTCCACGGTCAACTTGGAAAAGCGCGCTATCCTCGCGATTTCAACCGCTTCTTCGAGGGAGGATCCCGCTCTTGCCATCCCGGTGTCGAGATGAATGTGGATCGATACATCCGTGGATTCTTCTCCCCAAATACGGTCCCTGGCCTCCG
>JAKAPB010000164.1 GCA_021823045.1 Actinomycetes bacterium
CTAATCAGCGCAACGTTTGAGCGCAGGTCTCAGGGCTTCGCCCTGGTGGGGCTCTACATCCCCATGGCTAAAGCCAGGGGTATTCCGCCCCACACCCCATTCTGGTAAACGATACCGCCAGCTTCTAAGGCGCTCTAGCTATCCACTAGTGAATACGGGTGAAATGTCTTTGCTATGGCTGTTGGAAACCCTGGAGGCAGATGCCCCCCCGGCTGCGCTCGTCGCAAAAGCCGATAGCCGCCGAATCGGTTAGCTGGATCATGTGGGCGTGGCCAAATGCGCTGTCGAAAGGAATTGCGGTTCGAGTCGAATGGCCGAGCTTCTTTAAGCGTGCGGCTAGCTGGGAACTGGAAGCAGCCTCAAGCTGGACACCGACCTTCCCTTTCTTCTCCCAAGTTGAGAATAGCTGAGCCTGAAACGGAGTTGGGGGCTCCAATATGAATCTTGGTGCGGAGATGGATTCCCTTGGGGTCATCTTCAGGATTAGCCGATTTACCAGTAGCTGGAGAAGTATTTGCGGCTGGGCGTCGCCACCCATTGTTCCAACGAGTAGGTCTAGTTCTCCTCCAGGCTTTGTGACTATTGCCGGTGTCAAGGTGTGGATTGGCCGTTTTTTAGGCCCAAACTCATTAGGAGAGTCGGGGTCAAGGCTAAATCCTATCCCGCGATTGTGTAGAAAAATTTGACTCTCCGGAGTTACTAACTGAGAACCGAAACTACTCGCATTCGATTGGATTAAACTAATTCCGAGTCCAGTCGAATCGACGGCGAGTAAGGCGATGGTATCTCCGGATTCTGTGTGCATATCCGGCAGGATGACCGATCTCTCTCGGCTGAAGAGGGAAGCCCTTCTGTGCAATTCCGAAGGGGGTAGGTGTTTTTGGAAAGATGCACCATCCGATAACCACTGGCCCCTGTCAAAACTTCCGAGACGGAGGGACTCAATCAGGATATGTACTCGCTCATCTTCGTTTGGGCCAGCGGCAACTCCTATCTCGTCTGCGATCGATGAAGCGGCGAGTAGCAAGGCACCCTGAGAATTTGGAGGGAGGGTGTGTATTTTGCGGTCGAAAGCGTCGACGGAAATGGCTTCGACCCACCGTGCGCAGCTTGATACAAAGTCATCCTTGTCGAAGTAACCAGCTGAAATCGCAATCAACTCTTCTCCGAAGGACCCGAGATAGAAGTCATCCCTAGACCCATTTTGCAGAGCCTCCAACGTGGCGGCAATTCCGGGCCTACGTACCAAGGTGCCGGGCTCATAATGGCGGTCAAATGCAGTCCGAAACTCACTAGCAGTTTTGAGGTTCGAAATCTCCTCGGCATCTTCCGTCAAAGTCTCTGATGCAGCAAAACCGTTTCGAGCTATTTCGATAGCATGATCGAAAAGTCGGGACCAAGAAAGCTTTCCATAGCGAAGGTGAAGCTCAACCCATCCGTCAACGCAGCCCGGTACCGTGACCGATTCGATTCTTCCAGTTCGGGGCATTGAGGTTTTCCCTTCAGCCCTGAGTCTCGCCGCGCTGGCCCGCTTAGATGAAGTGCCGGAGGAGTTAAGCCCAACAACCTTTTTATCGATATCAGGCTGGGATGGGTCGTAAACGATGCAGAGGAGATCCCCGCCGAGTCCGCACATGTGCTGAGATGTGACGGCCAGAACCGCATTTGCCGCAATCGCTGCATCGATGGCGTTACCCCCAGAGCGCAGTACTTCGATCCCCGCGTGGGTGGCTAGCGGGTCGATGGTGGATACAGTTCCTAACCAGTTCTCACTTTGGGCCTGGCCTGATGTTTGCTCTGTCATGCTCAAAGGTTACCAAAACTGAATTTGTTCCCCTATGTTTTGATAAATTGCCCTTAGGGAGAATTCACCTAAAGGTTGATCTGCCACTCCGGTCGGTGATGCGAGAAAACGTAGTGCAAGGTCATGAAAATTGTGGTTTCGATAGATAATTGGACAATAAAGTGCGTTTTCCACATGAAAGCGCATAGAAAATTGTCTACAGTATGTATGGTTCGTCAATGGAACTTGACGGATAGTTAATTGACCTGGTTTATGTCGACCAGTACCAAATCAAGGAGCTTCTATGGTTCGTAGTATCGGACTTCCAAAAGAGACAAAGGACGGCGAGAGGCGGGTAGCTCTTGAGCCAAGTGCCGTAGCATCCGCAGTGGCGGCTGGATTCCAGGTGAGGGTGCAGACCACCGCCGGGATTGGAGCTGGGTTTAGTGATGACGAATACAAGCGAGTGGGAGCGGCGATCGTAGATAGTGCCGAGGAGGTCTGGGCTTCAGATCTGGTTGTCAAGGTGAAGGAACCTCAAGACGCAGAGTATAAGTATTTTCGCGAGGGCCTTATCCTTTTTGACTACTTGCATTTGGCGGCGGAGCCAAAGCTTGCAGCCGCTCTGCAGGCTAGTGGCGTTGAGGCCTTCGCTTTCGAAACACTTACCTATCCCCATGGCCTTCCCCTACTCGCCCCCATGAGCGAAATCGCCGGGCGGGCTGCAGCAATAGTGGGAGCCTATTATCTTGCCTCTGGCTCGGGTACGCTACTTGGGGGTGCTGCCGGAGTACAGCCAGCGAGGGTAGTTGTAGTGGGATTAGGTGTCGCAGGAACAATGGCAGCTCGCGGTGCTAGGGGAATGGACGCCGAAGTAACTGGTGTCGATATAGATCTCCACCGTTTGTATCAGGCTCATATGGAAGGTACGGTCACCTCGACCTTGGCATCTTCTGATAGTGCAATTGCTGAGGCGGTAGCGGGGGCTGACCTGGTAGTGGGTGCAGCCTTGGTAACCGGAGCCAAAGCCCCTCACCTAGTAAAGAAGGAGCATATAGCTTCGATGAGGCCGGGATCGGTAGTTGTGGATTTGGCGATTGACCAAGGGGGCTGCATTGAGACTTCGCAACCTACTTCTCTTTCGCATCCGACATTTGTAGAATCAGGTGTTATTCACTACTGCGTTACCAACGTCCCGGGCCAGTATCCCCGTACGGCCTCAAGAGCATTAAGTGCGGCCGTAGCTCCTCGACTACTGGATCTCGCACGAGATGCCAGTTCACCTCGTATCGAGGGTGCCCTTAATATCTCTCATGGCAAAATTGTTCATCCGGCTGTCGCAAAGGCGTTAGCCGAGTGAGACCTTTCCGGCCAACCCTTTGAATCTGCAAATTTGCCGCAACCTAGCCGAGGCTAGCTCTACGGTCGGTTTTGACGTCGCTAACTCGATTTGCGGCCGAGAGTCGACTTTTGAGCCGTTTCCGGTTTGGAAGAAGAAGTAAGGGCGCTGCTCTAAGTGACTGAGTGTCGGTCCTGAAGTTGAGGCATTGCAGTAGCTGTGCTGCGAATCGTTCGTCCCGGAAGTTTTTTGAAGGGTCGAACGGTTCGCCCGCATGTTTGTTTTGTGGACTGCATCGGTAGTCTTCGGGTGGCGGCGCTATTCAATGGTGCGTTCCGGTTGTTCGTCTTAAAATTGCGGTCCTGGCGTCCTGGCCAAGGTGGCTTTTGGAGAAGCCTAAAGCGAATTGTCATAGCAATTTGGTGATCTGAGCCATGGCCGTGTAACCGGTCTGACCGGATCCCATAAGCTGCGTTAACTTTTTTAGAAATCATCGAATTAGTTGATGGTTCGACGCTGGTTGTGCGAATGTCGGTCGCGAACGAGTCGGCGGTTGGATTGAACTTGCCCTCTAGAACTTGGTGCAGTAAGGACATAGTAGAAGCGAGCTCCTAAAAGTAACTCGTTCGCACGTGAAAGGGAATTTGTCCTTAGGTAGAATGGGACACCTAGGGAATTGAATCAAGCGGACCGACTCCGAGGAGTTCGCCCCGGTGCATTTCTCAGGTTGTACGTCGGTTTTGTTGGCTCATTGCACAGTTGAAGGTGAATTGTCAATGTAAACCTGCGGGTGAGTGGTGATCGATTGAGCGGCCTGAGATCCGAGTCTGGTCTCCATTTGAGACGGGTAAGTGGATGGGCCGATCGGGTCACAGATCCCAGGGATGTTTTTAGAGCGATGCCGCTAAGGAAGCAATGGGCGGCGTTATACAAGAAAGATTGTTTTGATTGGAGGAAGCTATGAGTACTAGGTCGCATTTAGCGCCAGTGTGGTCAAAGGTCACCGATATTGAAGTCGTTTCCGGTTCGGGCGCTTTCGTCTATGCGAAAGATGGGACGGAGTATTTGGACTTTACCAGTGGTATCGCTGTTACCTCTACCGGACACTGCCACCCTAAGGTCGTGCAGGCGATCAAAGACCAGGCAGACCGTTTTATCCACGCGCAGGTCAATTGCTACCAGCATGATCTGCTCGAGCGCCTGGCAGAGAAGCTCGAAGGAATAACTCCGAAGGGGATTGACACCTTCTTCTTTGCCAATTCAGGGGCAGAAGCAACAGAAGGGGCGGTCAAGCTAGCTCGACAGTACACAAAGAAGCCAAACATAATCGTTTTTCAGGGGAGCTTCCATGGTCGAACGGCACAAACCATGGCTATGACGACATCAAAGACCTCTTACCGTGCGGGACATATGCCCCTTCCGTCAGGAGTATTTGTCTCTTTATTCCCGGATTACGCAGCTACGGGCGAGACTGAACAAGAGTCGGTTGAGAGATCGCTTGCTTATCTTGATTACTTGCTGGCTGCGCAAACCTCCCCCTCCGAGACTGCAGCGATGGTTATAGAACCAGTGCAAGGTGAGGGTGGGTATTTACCGGCCCCAAAGGCATTTTTGGAGGGTGTTGCTAAGCGTTGCAGAGAAAATGAGATTCTCTTCATTGCAGATGAGGTCCAAGCCGGTTTCGGAAGAACTGGCAAGATGTTCGCTATCGAACACTATGGACTTTCTCCAGATGTCATGATTATGGCGAAGGGTATTGCATCTGGCTTTCCAATTTCGGCAATTGGTGCGAGCGAAGAAATTATGTCTAAGTGGCCAGTGGGTAGCCACGGTGGTACATATGGCGGAAATCCGATGGGATGCGCAGCAGCCCTGGCCACCATCGACATTCTTACTTCGGATGGATTTCTTGAAAATGTGAATGCAAGGGGAGAACAGCTTAGGTCGGGTCTCTTGGAGTTAAAAAAGCAAGATTCCTCTATCGGTGACGTCCGGGGCCTTGGTGTGATGATTGGATCGACAATTGTAAAGCCGGCGGGACGTATTCCAGATGGTGCCAGGGTCACAAGGATGTTGTCGCATGCGAGAGAGCATGGCAAGGTTATCTTTATGAATGCCGGGACGTGGGGTAACGTCCTAAGGTGGATGCCACCGCTAATTGTTTCCGAGGCTCAGGTTGGTCAGGGCCTCGCCGCATTTGAATCAGCATTAAAAGCAACCGCCGAATAGGAACTTTTAGTGTAAATCGAGGTGTGATAACCGCTCCTCGAGCTCTGCAAAGTGCTCCACTGATTGTTGTCGACCGGGTTGTCAATGGTAGGCAGCCCGGTTTAGTCGGAATGGGTAAGACGACGAGACCACGACTCTGGAGAATAAATTCCTTCTGATA
>JAKAPB010000165.1 GCA_021823045.1 Actinomycetes bacterium
AGTCTCCGGACGCGGCGTATCCACAGATGTGGTAGAAGCCTCGGCTCGAGCATATCTATCTGCAATTAATCGGCTCGCAAGGGCAAAAGAACGTTCGACCTCCTCCGCATCAGAAATTACTCCATAACCTCCACAATCAGATTATGTAGGCCTCTCCGCCTTATTTGGCTGAGAGGCCTACACGATGGCAAAGAGTTCTGGAGCTACAAATTCGACATTCCAGAGCAGTTAGTCCTAGTCCACGGAAAGACCTTGTCGTGAGAGGAATTCGCGATGACATCCCACGACATGGCTAGCGGTACAAGCCGAACGGTACTCGAAATCGCAACATCGCCGCAGCGAGGCCGATTGTGCCATTTGATATCGTCTAATTATCGAAATGTCTGCGCGTTGACCGAAATGGCAGAATAGCCCCAGTCATCGTGGAACACTAAATCTATGCGGCTTGGCGTCATAGATCTGTAGCGGCCATCGAGGCGAGAGGTTCCAATTCGCTCTAACTGGGTCGAACATTTGAACTTGCTAGCCGTGGCATCAGTATCTATCGCAGCGATGCCAATGTCACAAGAGAAACAATACTTTTTCATCGAGTCGCCCTGGCAAGGAGGACGTGGTAATGGTTGTCCCGCTGTACAAGTCGAGCAACTGAAACAACAGCGTCCAAAAAACTGCGGGCGGGCTCCCTCATTCGAACTCCTACCAACCGACCAAAGGCGAAGATTCGCCTCTTTGATGAGTCACTAGATGTGCCTACGGCCACTCCCGGGGACTTCCGCGTTTGACATCAACTCGAGGCGGTCGTCGAATGCCTATTCATTGGAAGTGGCTGACGTCTGCGGCTTGGCGGCGGTGCTCCCTCTATTCTGCCGTGCCAGAAAGCTCTGAAAGCTGGTTTGAGATAAAAGTGGGGCGGGCGGAGGGGCGCCGCTTCGTCACTTGCACATGAGTTTCGTCGCCTTTTCTCACATACTTCCACCAAGAACGAACCAGCACTTCATCACTTTGGTCAGCGACCTCCGACTTGCAATCATCAAGCGGTCAAGCGAACAAGCAGTGCGTGCCTAATCAGCGCAGCCCTTGGGCACCCAGCTGTCTGGGTCTAACCCCTGTGGGGTCTGGACTCCCCATTGCTAAACCTAAGTTCCCCTCTAAGGTGTCCTGCCCCAGGTGAGCGCATTTTCTAAAAGCCGCCTATAGGCAAGGTTTCTGGAATAAAATCGGGTAAAACACCTCAAGGGTGGGCTTCGAAGATAACTCCGGACAAATGCCAGGGCTCTGGCCCATACACCAGTTTTCAGCAGTTAAATGCCAAAAGCCCACGAGGGGCTTTTGGCACGGTATCCAGGGGAAAGTTTCATATGGTTGGTTGGGCTAGTCCTCCAACCGGCCCAACCAAATGATTACATTACGTATGTCAACTAGTAGGTAGACGCTACCTGAGAAGCGGTTACCGTGTCGATTGTGTGCATATTGCCGCTCGTATCGAACTGGACGACCGTGAAATCAGAGAAGACGTTGTGATACTTGTTGAAGTTTTCGTTTCCGGATGCTCCCTGATAGTTGATCGACTTTCCAGCGTTTAGCTCCTTTACTCCCTGTGCATATGTATACACAGCAACTCCGGGACCGTTAGCAACCTTCTTGATAAATGGTCGCCACACAACTGGATTTGTCGAATGTGCAGCCGTCATTGCCAGTGCCGAAATAACTACTCCGTCATACATCGCTGGTGAGGCCGGCAATGGCTTGTTGGTGTGCCAAACGGCCTCGTATGCCTTCAAAAATGCGGCCTGCGATTGCGGATATGCCGCCGGAGCACCCATACCTACCATATATTTGGAGGCATCCGCGAGGCCGAAGGCTTGAGCGAGCTGTAAGGAAGCTCCCGTATCTCCAGTGATGAACTTGACATTCATATGTCCCAACTGGCGGACATTAGCAAACTCGGTCGCCGCCGTCTGCGGGTCGGCATGGAAGAATACGCACTGAGGGTTCTGAGCAAAAGCCTTTGTTACCTCGGTCAAGTACGATGACTGCCCCGCCGTTATCTGCTCATTGGCGAGGATAGTTCCACCCAGAGCCTTGAATGCCCTTATTACCGCCGGCACTTCTGCCTGCGCATTAGCATCCGCCGTATAGAGCAATGAAGCTCTTGTACAGTGGTCCTGCTTCACGGCATAATATGCTTCGGCAGCTAGCAGCGCCGAGTCTGAAGGGAACACCCTATAGACATACGAGTACTGCATCTTGTCGAGCTGGGTTGTGCCGCCCTCCATCATGTCCACGATCTTCGCGTTCTGGAAGTCATTTATGACACCCATGATCTCCAAAGAAGATGGCCCCATGACGAACGAAGGCTTGTGCAACTGCAAAGTATGCCAAGCGGTAACGGCATCCACGGGATCGCCCGCAGTATCCTCAAGGACAGGGACCAGCTTGGCACCCATAACTCCGCCAGCGGAATTCACCGCCTGAATTCCAGCTTTAACCCCATGATCGAACCACTGCCCGACAAAAGCTTCAGCACCCGACATGGGCAAAAGCTCTCCGACAGTAATAGTCTTTGGCACCGCTGTGGTCGTTGTGCCAGATGATGAAGAACTAGAAGATCCCCCACAAGCTGCCAACACCATAGAGAGAGCCCCGACTGCACCTAGCCAACGGCTAAATGGCTTGAATCGCCCCAAAATAGGTCCTCCTAATCTTTTTCTACTCATACCATCCCTGGAACTAGACCCTAAAAATGGCGCCTCCAGGCTCGCCATCTTCATCTCCCCCCCTGGCTTTTCAGGCCGAAATGGACAAAGACAAGCTCAGTTTTTCTGGAGCAAGCCTTCCTCTTCATTCGCTGCCTGAACTGCCCCCAGGAAGATCTCCCCGAGCTCAAGCTCGGCTACTGCGGCGGCTGGACCGTCGACCCTGTTACGGCCGGCGACCAACACATAGACCCAATCTGACGAGCTAATCGCTCTATCAACGTTCTGCTCTACAACCACGACCGATGTGCCGGACTCGGCGATCCTTTTGACTTGTTGCCAAACGACGTCAACATAGATAGGTGAGAGGCCTGCCGTCGGTTCGTCCAGGAGTATCACTTTGGGTTCGGCCATCAACGCTCTCGCCATTCCCAACATGTTCCTCTGTCCACCCGAAAGGTCTCCACCCTTCTTATTCCGAGCGACCTGAAGGTCCGGAAAGATTTCGAGAACATCCGAGATTCTCCGCTTCAAATCCGCCTTCTTCATCATTCCGCCAAGCTCGAGATTCTCCTCGACCGACATAGTCGCGAAGACATTTTGGACCTGGGGGACATAGGCAAGACCTGATCTGGCTAGTAAGTATGAAGCCCGTCCCGTGACATCGGTCTCGTCTAGCCGCACATTGCCCGAGTCAATCCTTACCATCGAGAAGATGGCCTTCAGAAGCGTCGACTTGCCAGCGCCGTTAGGGCCGACGATCCCCACTACTTGCCCGACCTTCGCTTGTAGATTGACATCCCAAACGATCGGATTCTTACCATAACCCGCTGTGAGGCGATCAACTACCAACACGCTCACGAACGTCACCCCCTAAGTACGCTTCCACGACGGCCTGATTCTTCCTAAGCTCGGCCATCGTTCCAACGGCTAAGGTCGCTCCGAGAGCTACCACTACGACCTTCGAGCAGATCTTCTCGACTATTTCCAAGTTGTGTTCCACGAGCACAAAGGTCGTCCCGTGTTCTTTGTTCAGCTCGACGATATGTTCGCCGAGTTTCTCAATGAGCGCCGGATTTACTCCAGCCATCGGCTCGTCGAGCAGTAGGACCTTAGGATCGGCCATTACCGCTCTCGATAGCTCCAGGAGCCGCTTCTGTCCACCCGAAAGGTTACGGGCGTACTCGTTGCGCAACGGATAGAGACCAAAAGTCACCAAGGTATGAAGTGCACGCTCTACGAGTTCCTGATCCCTTTTCTTACCAACTGAGGGCCTGAAGCAGACATTTAACAATCTCTCACCCTGGTTGGCGGACGAGACAATCAGATTCTCCAGGACCGTCATATCTGGGTATTCTCTCGAAATCTGAAATGTCCTAATCAGTCCTCTGGCCCCAATCTGATGTGGTTCCAACCCAGCAATCTCGTGTCCGTCTAGTCGGATGTGACCGGAATCCGGCTTGAGGGCCCCAGAGATCAAGTTGACCATCGTCGACTTGCCAGCGCCGTTAGGGCCGATTAAGCCGGTGATCGTACCTTTCTCCACTGAGAAGCTGACACCATCGACCGCCGCCACGCCACCAAAAGTCTTCTTGAGTGAGTCGACTTCTAAAGCCACATTCACCCGAGTCGATGGGTCATTTGAAATCGTCGTCATCATAGCTCTCCAACCTTGGACAGGCCACCTGCGAGGTGCTCCTCTATCGCCTTCGAGCTATCGCCTAGCGGTATCTCCAAAAAGGTGTTCTTCTTCTCCGGGAACATTCCCTGTGGCCTGAAGTAAACCGAGAGGATTACCGCTAGGCCGATAAGGACATAACGGATATCTGGGATCAGATTGGGATGTGCAGGTATTTGGGGAAGATACCTTGTTGCCTCATTGAATACGACCGCAACCAGGAATGACCCCACAATCGCACCGAAGTTATTGCCTCGGCCACCGACGAGAAGTGCAGCCCAGACCACAAAGGTTTCACCAGTAGTCCATCCAGCTGGTGAAAGAGCAGTTATGTATGCGATAGTAAGAACTCCACCGACACCGACGTACATCGAGCCGATGACCATAGCAGTCATTCGCACCTTGAAGGCGTTTTTACCGAATGCTTCCACGACATCTTGGTCATCACGAACAGCCCGCATGACACGACCTAGCGGAGACTTGTAAATTCGATTAGCAAACAACCAGAGAAGAACAAAAATTACACCGGCCATAATGGTGAAGAAGACCGAATAGCTGAGCGGAGTCCAGGTCCTAAAACCGGCAAAGGGCTGAGGAACGTTGAACAGACCCTGCCATCCATCGAAGATTGATGTCCCGTTACCGATTACACCATAGAGCAATGTCCCTGTTGCCAACGTGACGATCGCCAGATAGTCGCTCCTAAGTCTCTTGAGGGCAATCTGGCCAATCAAATAGCCGAGGAGCCCCGCCGCCAGGACTCCTCCAAGTGCGGCAATCGGCCAAGGTAGATTGAGCCCGAGAATGTAGTAGATCCCGCTTCCAGCCGCAGCCTTCGGCATCGCCAGGACTCCTGCTACATAACCACCGATGGCCATGAAGGTGATTACCGTGAAGTTCAAGATACCTGTGTAGCCAAACTGAATATTAAGGCCCAGGGTAAAGATGTTGTAGGTAAAGAAGAAGACCAGTATGGTCGTCACGTAGCCAATTATTATATCCAATTTTCACTTCCCCCAAAGTATTCAAAAGTTTCGTACCTGCTATTCATGACAGCCTCCTTATGCTTTGCCCT
>JAKAPB010000166.1 GCA_021823045.1 Actinomycetes bacterium
GCAACGCTCACGGAGTCTCAGGCTCGGCCGGTCTTGCAGAACACGTTCTCGAAAGTATCGGGCCAAACCCTTCTCCTTACGTACTGTCCTTGAGCCCACGACGTTATCTCGAAAGCCCCTGGGATTATTCACACGCTCGAAAGCTCGCGCAAAGTGTGTACGAGAACTACTATGCCCTCGGAGCCAGCGCCCAAGGGGGAGCTTCCAGAGCAAAGCAATGACACAATTCCCTATCGCAGCAAAAACACAACTTAGCTCTTCCCGCATCAGTAATTATCGATTCAATCGGCTCGGGCACCTGAATTTGACCCTTGCAATACTTGGCGTCTGGCGGCGTAAAAGGCATTCTGTTGCCATCCTCGTCGAGCATCTCAGGGAGGCAACATGTCGGAAAGTAAGACTCTCCCTATGCCGCTGGATGATCAGTAGCGAGCAAAATCCGATCAAGTCGGTAGATGGTGGCTTCCTGGTTACCTACCAGTTCCTCAGGAGCATTCTCCGAATTAGCCGGCTCAATCACAGATTCCACCTGATTATCCGCTACGACGTCACAATGATGCACTCGTTTGGTGAAAACAACGAGTGCCATAAGATCAAAAATTATCTTGAGTACCCGGATGCAATTCCATCATCTCGACCGATTGAACAGTCCTCGAGATTCGAATACAGGAAAGACCACTTGAGGAGTCATCCGCTCAACCCGGTTTCCTCGGAGCGATCACTCACGGGGATCATTTTAAAAGACGACCGCCGCCGCCGGCGTCGACAAGACTTCGTTCGATCTGCTGAAGAGGGGGTATCTTTGAATTTCGTTCGACCATCAGAGCACTCGCCGGGCTGGCGGGGCCGATCAATCCGGTCTTTTTCATATCCACAATTCCGGTCGCAGCGGGGCCTGCATACTAAGTTCAACTTTGATCGGTTGATGCCTATAGCAGAAGCACTCGGGATATAGCTCCAGTGAAGATTCCGAAATGTCCGTAGACCTACCAGCGGAACTCGACGCTTTGACGAGTCAGCTCTCCGTTCTCCAAGAAGGAGTAGTTTCAGTTTGCCGACTCACTGGCGGGCTCACCAATAGCAATTTCAAACTCGT
This sequence comes from Actinomycetes bacterium, assembly GCA_021823045.1. The sequence continues at coordinate 1,097 of JAKAPB010000166.1, forward strand.
GACCACCAAAGGAAGCTATGTAGTCAGGATCTCTTCGCCAAAATCGTCCCTGCTCGCTATAGATAGGGAGAACGAACTCTACAATTCGTCTGTGGCAGCTGCCGTTGGCGTCGGCGCCAAGGTTATCGAGTCTTTGCGCGAACCAAATGTGATGGTTGTAGAGTACATAGAAGGAAAAACCCTCTCGGCTCGGGACCTAGCCGAAGGTCAGCTCCTTGACCGTATTGCTCATGCTTGTCGTCAACTCCATGGGGCCCCTCGCTTCGCCTCCGATTTCAACATGTTCGCGATACAGCGTGGCTACCTCGACATCGTGCTTAAGCGAGGCTTCCATCTTCCCAAGGGATACCTGGACTACCGACAGTTGGTCTCAGAGATGGAGCTAGCAATGGCAATCTCGCCCGAAGGACTTGTTCCGTGCAACAACGACCTCCTCGCCGAAAATTTCATCGACGATGGCGAGACAATCCACATCATTGACTATGAATACTCCGGCAACAACGAACCGGGTTTTGAGCTCGGCAACATCTGGAGTGAGTCACGGCTATCTCTGGAACAACTTGAAGAACTCTGTAGCGCGTACTACGGACATTATGATCCAGCACGAATTGCGCGAGCTCGGCTTTGGGGGCTCATGTCAAAATATGGATGGACTTTATGGGGATCTATACAGGCCGCAGTGGCCGAAATTGACTTCGACTTTCTCGAGTGGAGCTTAGAGAAATACCAAGGAGCAGTGGCAGAATTCAACTCTCCCGCCTTTAGGGAACTGTTGGCGAGGGTCACGCGGTGAATTCGATGACAATGAGCCGACAGTTCACCGGACAGAGCGGCGAAGGCGAGAGGTCCTTGAAATTATTCCTAAGGCGGATTCAAAAGGTGCAATTTCGACAAAATGCACCTTGGCAAACGTTCTCAGTTTCAAGGACTTTGCTGATCCAGTCATTTCAGCACAACCGTGCGATAACGAAGGGCTTACAAATTGGCCATATTCAGTAACGACCGGGCACCGCTGCATCTGCCCTTAACGTCGGCAATTTTCGACTTCAACGGGACTCTCTCAGATGACGAGCCGTTGCTCTATGAAATATACCGGGGCCTCTTCAGTGAAGTGCTCGGTTATGACCTCACCAAAGCTGACTACTTCGCAACATTGGCGGGCCTGAGTGACCCAGAGATAATTCTCGAGGTTCTAAAACGATGCGAAATGGCCCATAATAAGGAGCTAGGGGCTTCGCTTCTCGGTGCGAAAATAGGGCGATACTGCACCGAAGTGGCAATTGCCCCCAGAATCACTTCTGAGGCCGCACATTTTGTAAATGCCATCGCAGATGTAGTTCCCATAGCGGTAGTCACTGGTGCGGCGAAAGTTGAGGTGCACACTGCCCTACAATCTGCGAAAATCTTAGATCGGTTCAGCAGTATCGTTACAGCGGAAGATATCCGCTATGGGAAACCCCATCCCGAGGGATTCCTCATAGCCTCCACTGTCTTGCAAGAGCGCTCCGGTACCCTTCACCTTGACATTGGTCGGATCACCATCGCGGTATTTGAGGACTCGATATTTGGCATACTCGCAGCGGAAAAAGCCGGAATGTTTCCAGTTGTAGTTGGCGATCCCACCCCCGGATTTGCAAAAGGACGCCTCGCGATTCCATCACTATGTGCTGATAGCCTCGCCACCATCCTCCCACTCTTTTCTCCTCGAATAACCAAGGAACCAAAATAACCTCACGCCCCAAGTACAAGACCAACTCAAACCCTCGCAAGTAGATCCAGCGAGGAACAGACTCTGAAGGGAGTTCGCAATGACAGGCCTACCTAACTCGGCTCGAATAGTCATCATTGGAGGTGGCGTTGGCGGGACGAGCATAGCCTATCACCTAGGTCTCATGGGCTGTAGCGACGTGGTGCTCGTCGATCGAGACGAGCTAACCAATGGTTCAACCTTCCACTCAGCTGGCTTGGTCGGCCAACTGCGTTCCTCGGTAAATCTGACCAAGACGATGATGTACTCCGCCGAACTCTACCGAGAACTTTCAAGGGATTCAGAAACTGACCCAGGTTGGGTAGAGTGCGGAGGAATCCGGCTCGCATGTACAAGCGAAAGGCTTTCCGAACTGCGCCGCCAAGTGGGATGGGCGAAGACTTTCGGACTCCCGCTAGAAGAGATCTCCCCCAGAGAAGCCCAAAATCTTTTCCCCTTCATGTCAATCGAGGGCGTTCTTGGTGCAACTTTTCTTGCGACCGACGGATATTTGGATCCTTCGCTGCTTACTTACGCTTTTGCAAAGGAGGCACGGTCATTTGGTATCGAAATTGCCACCCACACGAGGGTCGTCGGCATCGAAACCGAGAGTGATCGGGTTAGGGCGGTGCAAACCGATCGTGGCCGAATCGAGTGCGAAATTGTTGTCAATGCCGCTGGGATGTACTCAGCCGAGATCGGACGCATGGCCGGGGTTCGGATACCGATCATCCCATTCTCCCACCAGTACCTGATAACCACCGCTTTTCGACAAGAAGACGACACCAAAGTTCTCCCCACCCTCAGAGACCCTGACCTGCTCGTCTATTTCCGCCAAGATGTGCGGGGTCTGCTGATGGGAGGTTATGAGCGCCACTCAAAAGCGGCATTTCTCACCGAGCAGTACCAGGATGCGATCCCAACTGACTTCAACGGTCGACTACTCGATGAAGATTGGGTGAGATTCGAAGAGATCACCGAAAACTCGGCGCGGCGGGTTCCGATAATGGCCGAAATACAGATCCGTAAGCTTCTCAATGGTCCTGAAGCCTTCACACCAGACAATGAGTTTTGCCTTGGAGAGACCGAGGTCGGCGGGCTTTTCGTCGCTGCTGGCTTTTGTGCGCACGGGATCGCTGGGGCCGGAGGTATTGGAAAGGTCATGGCGGAATGGATACTCAAAGGCGAACCAAGCATGGACCTGTGGGAGATGGATGTCCGGCGCTTCGGAAAGCAGTATCGTTCTGGCTCCTACACTCTGGCCAGAACTCGCGAGAACTACGAGACATATTACGACATTCGCTATCCAAACCAAGAACGAGAGGCGGGTCGTCCTCTTCGTCGCTCTCCGGTCTATAAGTGGCATCTTGATCACGGTGCATACTTCGGAGAAAAATCGGGCTGGGAGCGAGTCAACTACTATCGATCCAACGAGGACCCGACCCTCGAACACCTTAGGCCCAACGGGTGGGCCGGACAGTACTGGTCTACTGCGATAGCGACCGAGCATCGAGCGACTCGAAATACCGCCTGTCTTTTTGATGAGACTTCGTTTGCCAAGTTAGAAGTTTCAGGACCTGGGGCAGCAACTCTTCTCAATAGGCTCTGCGACAACAATGTCGCACGTGGTATCGGCCGGGTCACCTATACCCAAATGCTAAATGAACATGGAGGGATCGAGGCCGATTTCACCGTCTCCCAATTAGCCGCCGACCGGTACCTCATCGTAACTGGGACTGCCTTCGGCGGGCACGATATGAGTTGGATTCGACGCCATCTCCCATTGGACGGAAGTGTCGTGTTGAGCGACGTGACTGGCGCATATGCCTGTTTCGGGATCTGGGGTCCCAAGGCGCTCACCATAACGGCATCCCTAACTTCTGCGACGATTGATGCCAGGTCATTTCCATACATGACCGCTCGGGAAATCACCATAGGAGATGTCCCGGTGCTTGCTCTGAGGGTTACCTTCGTTGGAGAGATGGGCTGGGAATTCTACTGTTCGAGCGAGTACGGCATGGCACTGTGGGAAACCCTAATAAAGGCGGGCGAACCAAATGGAATGGTGACTGGGGGGTATCGAGCCATCGACAGCCTGCGTCTTGAAAAGGGCTACCGAATATGGGGCAGCGACATAACACCAGACGAAACTCCCTATGAAGCGGGTCTCGAATTCTGTGTCAAATTTGACAAGGGAGAGTTCATCGGCCGCGAAGCCCTTGTCAGCGTCTCGAAAACCGAGCTCACCTCTCGGCTGGTCTCCATCGTATTCGACGATCTCAAGGATGTCGTATTAGGCAATGAGCCGGTACGCATCGACGGGGCCGTGCTCGGGCGGGTCACCTCGGGCGGCATTGGCTACAGCATCGATCGGTCCATTGCCTTTGCCTATATCCCCCAATCGCTCGCCTCGATCGGGCGACGTTGCGAGGTATACTTGTTCGGAGTCTGGGCAAAAGGAACGGTTTCAGCCGAGGTACTTTTCGACCCAAAATCTGAGCGAATTCAGGGACGTTATCAAGGATAAATTCTGGCCGATACACCTACATTGATACCGGATCTGGTTCTCCGGTCCTGAAAATCGAACATAGA
>JAKAPB010000167.1 GCA_021823045.1 Actinomycetes bacterium
TTTCTAGGCCGCCCTTGAAGTTCGAAGCCCTATGCCCGAGCATCTAAACACGATAGCCGCTAGGGCCTTTTGATGGGACCAGCAAGTCGGAGCGATTTAGGCTTGTTCGTATTATTTTCCCTTTTTCTCCATAAATTATTCCGTGCCAAGCGGTGGGGCTTACAAAGTTGCTCAGATTGGAAAGTCTATCGCTTGCATTACTCCCGCGTAGAGCAAAGGGAAAGCATCCATTGCGCACCACTCCTACCTGGGCTTATGTCGGCAAAATGAAAGCCGATCAAACAAGTCAACTACAGTGAAAATATAGAAACTCCTTGCCTATATCAAAGAAACGCGAAGTCAAATTGTTGAAACTCTATTGATATTTTTTACTAGGTGAATATTTCCCTATCGATAAGGACTTTTGCCCCTTACTTTCCGATATCCTCGTACCTGAGACTGCTTCGAGGTGAGCCGCCAGGGGACGGCTGTTCATCCAGTCTCAGAAACCTTGGGGGAAAGGAAATTCATGCACGAGCATGGAATAGCGGAGGAGCTCGCCGCTGCGGTGAAGCGCGCTATTTCTGGTCATGGAGGCCATCGTGTCGTCCGTATTGTTGTTGAAGCCGGGGCTGGCGCCCTTGAACGCGAAAGTCTTGATGTGGCTTTTGCTCACGCAAGTGAGGGTACCAACTTTGCTAATGCAGAGCTGATTATCGAGAATGCTGAGCGAATGTATCACTGTTTAGACTGCGGGATCGACTTCAGCAATGCCGACTCTCCAAATGGGATCTGTCCAAGCTGCAACAGTAGCGAAACCATATCAGCCCCTAACCACGAAATAACACTCAAATCAGTAGAAATTGAGGACTAAACATGGATTTGGATCGGCGTTCATTGTTCAGCGGTGCCTTGCGGCATCGGGGATCGCAACAAAGCGATGCTGAACAGCTCGCACTGAAACAGAAGTATCAGGCGAGGCTCAAAGAGGTAGAGGCGATGGAGCCACTAAGTGGACTTTCGCTACCAGCTCTACTCGTGGAGCATCGACTTAGCCGCCGTAACTTTATGATGTGGGCTTCGGCAATGACCGCAGCTCTTATGCTGCCACCTATCTTCGAAAAGCAGGTGGCCGAGGCGGCCTCACTGTTGAACCGTGTTCCGGTGATCTGGATTGAAGGCCAAGACTGTGCCGGAAACTCAGAAGCCTTTATTCGATCTGCGGGGCCGACGGTCGAAGAACTTCTATTTCAGACGATATCCCTTGAGTACCACGAAACGCTTATGGCTGCGGCCGGTTTTCAAAGTGAGCTTCGCAAGCAGACTGCTGCCCAGATGTATAAGGGCAAGTATGTGCTGGTAGTAGAGGGGGCGATTCCTCAGGGTGAAAGTGGAGCCTACTGCACCATTGGGGCTGCGGGCCAGACTTTTTACCAGGAGGTCCAGCAGCTGTCTGCGGGAGCTGCGCTCGTAATAGGTGCCGGAGCTTGTGCGTATTACGGAGGAATTCCGAAGGCCTATCCGAACCCTACAAATGCCGTCGGGGTTTCTTCCGTCGTGAGTGGTACTCCAGTTATAAACATTCCTGCATGTCCTATGAATCCCATCAACTTCGTGGGAACTCTGATCCATTACATTTTGACCGGAGCCGCACCCGCCCTCGATTCAACCGGGAGACCGATTTGGGCGTTTGGTAATTTGATCCACAACAACTGCGAACGACGCGCACACTTTGACGCGGGCGAATACGTTCAGCAGTGGGGAGATTTAGGGGCACAAAACAACTTCTGCCTCTACAAAATGGGTTGCAAAGGGCCATTCACCTACAACAATTGCTCAATTGTTAGGTATAACGAAGGTACTAACTGGCCGATAGGCGTCGGTCATGGTTGTATCGGCTGTTCGCAACCGGAGTTCTGGGATACCCTCGCCTATGAGCGTCCCATGATTGATGCAAATATTCATGCGCCAGGAATTGCCGGACTCGGTGTCGAGGCGGGAGCCGACAAGTTTGGTCTTGGTCTATTGGCGGTTGTCGGGGTGGGAATTGTCGCTCATGCAATCGCTTCAGCCGCTGGTGGCAGGGAGAAGGTCCCTGCCGCGGTATCTAGTTCAAATACTGACGCCCCATCGGGCGGTACTACGGAAAAGAAGGAGGGGGAATGACCTCGCATATCGTCGTCGACCCGATCACGCGAATCGAGGGACACCTTAGGATCGAGGCGGTGCTTGATGATAACAACGTCATCACGAGTGCTTATTCATCTGGAACAATGTTCCGCGGGGTCGAGTTAATCCTGAAAAATCGTGATCCCCGAGACGCAGGCCTTTTGGCTATGCGAATTTGCGGTGTGTGCACCGGAGTCCACTACTGGACCTCGATCAGGGCGGTTGAAAATGCTTTCGGCCTGAGTATCCCAACCAATGCCCGGCTTGTAAGAAACCTTATCGCTGGTGCACTCTATATCCACGATCACCCGGTTCATTTTTATAACTTGCACGCCCTTGATTTCGTCGATATTGTTTCAGCTCTTAGCGCTGATCCGAAGAAGGCGGTCGACGTCGCTTATACCTACAGCAATAATCCTTACAATTCGAGCATCGGTACCTACCAAGCGGTCCAGGCAAAGCTGACAAGCTTGGCTAAGAGTTCTTTGGGCATCTTTGGCAACGCATATTGGGGTAATCCGAGTTACCGCCTCACCCCAGAAGAGAACCTGATAGCAGCGTCTCACTATCTTGATTGCCTGAACAAACAGCGCACCGCCGCAAAGATGATGGCCATCCTCGGAGGCAAGAATCCACACCCGCAATCGATAGTTGTGGGCGGGGTGACCTGTGTAGAGGACATCCAGGACCCCGTTCGGCTAGCGCAGTTTGGGACCTATTTGACCGAGATGACCGACTTTATCCAAGGGGCCTATCTGCCCGACTTGGTCATGGTCGGAAAGGCATACGCTGATCAGGCTGTTGCTGGAGTCGGTGGTGGACTCGGAAACTATATGGCTTATGCAGCCAATTTCGAGATGGATGACAACCCTTATCCTAAGGCTAAGACCCTGTTTTCACCAGGCATAGTCATGAATAAGGACTTGACGACCGTCATTCCATTCGACCAGGCGAAAGTGACCGAGGACGTAACCCACTCGTGGTATGAGGGCAGCGCAGTGTTGCAGCCATTTGACGGCGTAACACAACCGAACTATACCGGACTCGATAAGCGTTCAGACGGTATCGCGTATCTTAAGACCAATGAGAAGTACTCGTGGTTGAAGGCTCCTAACTACGACGGTAACCGGATGGAGGTCGGTCCTCTCGCCAGGATGATCGTCGGATATGCTGCGGGGAATCCAGCGATTAAGCCGGTGGTCGACAACTTCCTAAAGAGCACAGGTTTTCCGGCGGCCGTTCTGTTCTCGACAATCGGACGGACCGCAGCGAGGCTCCTTGAGACGCAGGTCATTGCGAACGCGATGGTCGGCTGGCTAGATGAACTCCAGAAGAATGTCGCTACCGGCGACCTTGCTACTTGGACTCCTTTTGACTTCTCCCAGGTTTCTACCCAGGCACAAGGTTTCGGACTCTCCGAGGCGCCGAGGGGGGCACTTGGTCACTGGGTAAAGATCCAAGATGGCAAGATCGAGAACTACCAGGCAGTTGTCCCAACGACCTGGAACGCATCGCCTCGGGATGGTCAAGAGCGGCCGGGGGCTTACGAAGATGCTTTGGTTGGTGTGAAACTGGCAAAGATCGATGAGCCGCTGGAGATCCTCCAGACGATCCACAGCTTCGACCCCTGCTTGGCGTGTGCCGTGCACCTGGTTGACGCAAGAGGAAAGGACCTTGGAACCTATCAAGTGATTCCGGGAGACGGTGTTTGTGAGATCACCGACCCCGCTAGCTCGGAGGTGATCCAATGACCCTAGATACGCCCACCTTCGCAAGGCACTCAGCGAAGACGGGACAAGTTGAGGTCTATCAGCGAGTCCAGAGGGTTACGACAACTTGGCGGATAATCCACTGGGTGCAGGCTTTGTCGGTGGTGGTCTGTTTTATTACGGGTCTTTTCATTGCTAAGCCTTTCCTCCAGTCGAATTCGAACTATTTGGCTCAGCCCTTCCAGCTAATGGCCTGGGCTAGGGCTCTGCACTTCTACGGAGCGATGATCCTCGATACGTCGATGATCCTGATTGCTTACCTCTATTTGTTCTCGCGCTCTCATAGGGATATCACCGACCTCAGGCCGACGCCAGAGCACAGGACGGCATTCAAAGAGGCGGCTTTAAACTTCATAACCTTCAATAGGCGACGTCGTTTTGATACCACGAAGCGAGACCCGTTGCTGGCTGTGATGTTCGTTCTGCTGCACCTCCTGTTGTTGCTGCAGGCACTGACGGGATTGCAGCTCTACACTGCGAGCTTTTCGGACAATATCTCGACGGTAGGTTCATGGTGGCCCCAGTTCCTCCACTTTATGACCGATTGGACGGCAACCGTTTTCGGTGGAAATGTGGGCGTTCGGATGACACATCTAACAACTTCGTGGCTGATTATCGCCTGGGCCGTTTTCCATATCTACTACGAGATCTGGAGAACGATCATGTGGCGAGAAGGCGACGTAGGGATTATGGTTAGTGGGTCGAAGTACATAAGGGTGAAAGACGATACAAGTGTCGCTTGAGCTTCGGGTTGTCGGCATGGGCAACATACTCTTTCGTGACGAGGGAGTTGGTGTCTATGCCGCCCACGCACTCAGGCGGTGTTTTCATTTCGAACCAGAAATTGTGATCGAAGATGGCGGACTCGCCGGGTTCAATATCATGCACATGATATTTGACCCGGCTTCGGTCATAGTTCTCGATGCCCTGTCGACCGACGCCCCAGCTGGAACAATTTTCCGACTCGACCCTTCGATACTCTCTGACCTCGGACCGTCGATGCAGCCCACAGCGCATGAAGTGGACCCAGTTCACGTCTTCAAACTCGCCGCAGGACTGGGGCAACCAATCGACATGGTCCTGATAGGAATTGTTCCTCGAGATGCTTCCGATTTTAGCCTTGGACTCACTTCGGAGTTGAGTGAGGCCTTTGGGGGTTTTGTGAAGACCGCCGCTGAAGAAATTAGGTCTAAGGGATTTTCTGTTACCCAGGTCAAGGAGATTATCATCGATGAAATTGTTGAGTCATTGGCGGTCGCACCACATTGACCACTGACCAGTTAGCTGAAGAAATGTCACCTGGAGCCGAATTGGCGCAGAAGGTTGCTGCTTACGGTTTTGGCGGACAGAATGTCGCAGTCGCATGTTACTCCTTTAATGATCCAGACTCTATGATTGCGGCCCACGATCAGATGGGGATTGTCGCCCCGTTGGTGACTTTTGGTAGCTTGCCGATGAGGGGATCCGATCTACTCGACGTGATTGCCTCGATCGACGAGAACGGCCC
>JAKAPB010000168.1:0-2549 GCA_021823045.1 Actinomycetes bacterium
GGGTGACCGATAGACCGAGATTATCGAGCCGATGGCGTATTGATAGGGGGAGGAATCCAACTCCTGGATTATCGAGTCAAACCCCGACCTTCTCGGAGAGAGTATCGCTATGTCGGATTCGTTGATCGCTCTAAGCTCGTTGGTAAAACGGTCTCTAATCATGGTGCCACTTTTTATCAACTCGTCTATCTGGGCGACGACGGCTAGGGCCTCCTGGTCTCTGATCGGGCCTATGAGAGTACTCTGGATCGCTTCGATCGGTCCGAGCATGAGTACCGAAGGCTGCTCTAGCTGGTCATCGACGTAAGGCGTTAGAGCCTTGAACGAGTAACCCTGAGCGGATCCATCCAGGAGTCTTTCGAAAATCGAGTTGATAAAGTTAACGATCCCGATCCGACTTCTGAAATTAGTTGTTAGCTCGACTAGGCCACCACCAAGTGGCTCTATCTGGGACCTAACGGAGTTGAATTGGCGGAGGTCCGCCCCTCTAAAGCGGTAAATTGACTGTTTGGGGTCACCGACGAAGAAGAGGGATCCCCCCTTTATTGACCCTTGAGCTGCTTCCGAAACGGGGGTACTCATTCCAGCCAAAGCGAAGATAAGTTCGACTTGGAGCGGGTCTGTATCTTGAAATTCGTCGATTAGATAGTGGGTGTATTGCTGACCAAGCTGCTCTAGCACGGCTCTTGAATTGGGTCCCAGAATAAGGTCGCGTGCCATTCCTAGAAGGTCTTCGTAGCTAAGACGTCCCTCTGTACGTCTGTCTTGTACCCCTTCGAATGTAAATTCAACTAAGGCGTCACTGAGGACCGACAACCAGTGCTGGATGTAGTGGGTCTTGATGTCGATAATCTCGCCGTAGATCTCCTCGGTGGCTCCGGTCAACTCTGCTATCCGCGCCTCACCTGCGTTTGGAGGTACCTTGGTCCTCGGTCTTCTCCCGCTAAGGTTGGGCGCATCTTTTAGCACTTCTAAGAGTAAAAACAGATCGCTTGATGACAATGGATCCGACAGCAGTTGGGCAAATTTATAGAGCTTCAGACATCTCTTTGCGGCCGTCTTATCCGGGTCAAGCAGCCCCATTAACTCATTGGTAAGTGATAAGAGTTGACTATTTTTCGCCACTAGTTCGGGGATTAACCTGGGAGTAGGTTTAGGGCTGGAGGTTGTTGTCCTTGAGAGCAGTGGCCAAGCCGCATCTAGTGCTCTGGCGGCTTTTTTAATAACTGAGAGGCTTGCACCCTGGGAATGTGCGACCACCATAGCCCATGGTAGGGGGTCAAGCCCGTGTGGATCTGGTTGGGTCTGCAACAATGTTGACAGGAAGGCTTCGAAGCGGGTTTCGAACTCAATTTCCTTCTCTATTTCGTCTAATACTTCGATTTCAGGAGTAAGTCCAGCCTCAAAGGTAAAGCCGCTCAGTACCCTCCTTGCGAAGGAGTGGATCGTTCCAATAGGGGCCCCTTCAATCTCCGAGAGCGCTCGTTTGATTCTCATCAAAGAGATTTCTTCCTCTTCGCATGCTTCGAGGTCGGCTAGCTCGAAGGTTATCCTCTCCAAAAGCTCTTTGGCCGATTTCTCAGTAAAGGTAATTGCGACGATCTTGGAGATACTTACGCCCTCGATCAGGATGAGATTCTTTACCCTTTCCACGAGGGAAGTGGTCTTGCCGCTGCCAGCTCCAGCCTCGACAAACAAGGTCCTTTCAAGCTGCTCCGCTATTTGGACCCTTGCGCCGTGGTCCTTGACCTGCAATACATTTGGGCCAACTGAGTTTGATCCTTCAGCAGGACCCGCCATTACTCGCCTCCGCTATCTGAGAAGTCATCCTGAAAGCGCAATTCATCTGGGTAGACCAAAGCTGCGAAGCTCGAAACCGCTCCATCGGTTAATTTTGCCCTCAACATCTGGTTATGCCAGCGTGGCCTCAGGTTAGAGGGGTCACAGTATTCGCAGCCAATTGGATTATTCTTCGGATTGAGCATTCCTTGAGGAAACGATCCACCCCAGATTGCTCTGACTATTGAATTTACGACCACAGCGACTCTTTCCTTGACCTCGTCGGTGAGTAGCAGGCTGATCCTCCTTGCCTCTTCGGAAGTTGCGGTAAAGAGGTACTCGCCGAGCAATTGTGGAGTCGACCCAGCGTCCCATTCCATACCCTCAAGGCTTGCGGCATAGATTGCCAGCTGAAGGTTTCTGCCGTCTTGAGTTGGATTATCGGGGGAAATCTTGTAGTGGCTAGATTTTCCGGACTTGTAGTCGACGACAACCGCTTGGTTCAGGTCGTGCCTCAGGTCTATCCGGTCGATTCTGCCGAGAAACTCGATCGCTTCTTCCCCGGGTACTGACAGGTTGGCTCGGAGCCGTTCATTTGGTCCGAAGTAGACCTCGGAACCGATGGCTTCGGCGTTGCTCCGCTCCCTGAAGTCACTATCCCTTTGGACTATTTGCTTGATCTCGCTGATCAGCCGGCTTCGTTCGAACTCATGAAAAATGGGCTTGGTGAACCGATTGAGCTTGGCGAGCTCGCTAATTTTTTCCTCTGC
>JAKAPB010000168.1:2559-5405 GCA_021823045.1 Actinomycetes bacterium
GGCAACCATCAATTCCGCTTCGCTCCAAGGCTCGCCAGGTTTTCTAGCCGTTCCGGTGGATGCTTTTAGAGACCATTTCACCATTGAGTCAAGGGCATGGTGGATTATGTTCCCTCGATCTCGAGGCGAAACATTTGCTTCGGTGGAAGGCATTTCAGTTGGATTTATTGAAAGTACCTCCCTTGCGAAGTAGGCAAATGGGCACGCAACCCAACGTTCTAGGGAGGTAGGGGAGAAGGCTTGCAATTCAATTTGTGAAACAATTGGCTCCCCAATTATCCCGTCGAATTCGCTGAAGTGCCAAGCAGACCGCGCCCTTTTAATTCTGTAACCACTTCCAAGGGGATCTTTGGATTCATCTAAAAGGCGTGACGCTGTTTCGAAGTCAGAATCGTTGATCTTCCTTGCTCGAAGCATGTTGATCTCGCGTTGGTCGATCGGAGAGGGTGCTTTATAGAGGTCAGTGAAGTCCCCTTCAAGGTGAGTAAGCCTAGGGTCCTTTAGAAAGAGGAACTCCGAGGTTGATATACGCCTTCCAACTGACATTGAAATTAAGTCACATAGCCATCTGGAAGGAGACTTGGTCTTCGTGCCACTGAGGTCACTTCTGCTACTCATCAGGACGACCTCTTTTGCTGCGAAAGCGATGTTCGAAAGCGTAGCCTTCGCCCCAAAGTAGCGGCTCCCTCCCTGGTCTGCCTCAATGCCGTATTTTGCCTCTAAATAAGGAGTTACCAGAGGGTTGTGGGCCCTAAGTGCAGATACCCGGTCCTCGGTCATTCCGAGTACTATCACCAGTTTTCGAGGGCTAAAAGGAGTTGACCATACCGGGTGGATCGGTAGACCGAGGTCTATCTTTCCGGCCGTCAACCGTGACGCTTCGATAGCGCTTCTGACAGAGTCTCTGAATTCTTCAAAGTTGACAGCCGAGACCACGAGGTCAAGTTTCTTCAAGTTTCTTATGACCTCGGCAACCGCTTCCCGTCTCGCCTGCAACATTTCTCGATTGGAGACGCCATCATCGATCTCGAGGCGCCAAAGCTGAAATAAATCCCCCCAGGCTATCCAGTCGCTAAAGCTCAGCGTAGTGTCCTTTGTGGACTCTTTCAGTTTGGCCATGAATTTGATCTCTTCGCTGAGCCTATGGCAGGCCTGGTGAATTTGGATTGGAGTGAAGTTGCGACTGAACTTGTAGGTATTCAGGGCTCCAAGAAGCTCACTAGCACAACCGTTCAGCCTCTCGAGCCAGTACGGCTCTGCCAGATCACCCAATACGTTGCGCGCCACTTCTTCCATGGCAGAGATCGGTATCGCATCTTTGTTATCGAGCTTGCCCTGAAGCTTCAGGAGATCGAAAAGGTTCCTCAGTGTCGGTGGCGATGCGGCGATTTCCAAGATTGTCTCAGCGCGCTTCGCCCAAGCTGTGTCGCCCAGGTGGCCAGCTGGGGATGCGAGGTATGGTATATGAGACCTGGCCAGCTGTGATATTAGGTAAGGAAGGTAGGGATCTTCGGAGGTATAGGTGATTTCCATCTCGGAGAAGTTGGCGCCCTTTTTTGCCGCTTCTATTACCAGCCTTAATGCGTGACGGACTTCGTCCGTTGGGTCGTGTGCGTCCACGAATGCCAAATTCAACACGGGAAATGAGCTCGCTTCGGTTTCGATGACCTTTGGGCTGGCCCGGCTTGCCCAGGCGGCAAACGGGTCGTCGATATCTTTGTCTCCGAAGACCCTTAGTATGGCTGAAACCTCACAGTGGCGGGCTAATCCCGCTACTATCTCTGCGCCAGTGGGATTAATGCGGGTGGGTAAAAAGACGATCACCGGATCTAGTACCAGGCTTTTTGGGTACTCCCGAAGGGTTTTGGCCGCAATTTCCCGTATCTCAAATGGTGAATAGAATTCAGGTGAAAGTCGGTCACTTATTTCGTCGCAAACCCTCAACAGCGTAGAAGTCCTGCCAGCCAACCCTCGAAGCGTCGCTTTGTCACGTTCTTTTAGTGGTTGGTAACTCCGAAATATCGATTCAAAAGAGTCGATGGTGACCCTTTTTTGGTTCGTGCCAGGGAATTCCTCGCTATGGTTTTCTAGGACTTTTTTGGCGGCTAATCTGACCACCCCGCCGCTGGATTTTCGGCGCTTGGCTAAACTCCCATCCCGCCTTACTATCGATTCGGCTAGCTGATCGAAGGTGATGAAGTCGACTGCACCAAGACCATTCCCGGTTCCCGGCACGGCGAAGAGCGGTGCTAGATTCCTTCTAGTCAGCACGCCGGTTTCGTGTGAATCCACGATTACGGAGACCTTTTTTAAGTTCTCCTCACCTTTTAGCCTCTTTATCTCGTCGGCAAGTACTCTTATCGGATCCAAATCTGGTGCTACCCAACTGATTCGACATAGGGGGTATGGCGATTGGTCATTTGTGGGTGTTGTAACTGTATCGGGTTCCGCTGGTCCAATCTCCGACTGGTCCGACTTGTTTGAATCTGTATAGGGCATCTCCCAACAAGTTACCCATTGGCTGGGACATTCGCTTTCTAGGGGTCAAATTGTGGCAAATTGCGACAAATTGCGACAAATTGCGGCTAATTGCGACAGATTAGGTCAGTTTGTGTCGAAGTGAAGATTCGATGACTATTGAGTGGCGAGTGTCAGGTACCCTTTTCGCTTGACCGAAGGTATGGCAAATGCGATAGTCGGGATCAAGACCAAGATGATCATCCACCTCAGACCGAAGAAGTCGGCAAAATAACCCAAAATAAAAGGTGAGATTATGTTTGCGCTCCCAGCGGCGGCGGATAGCAAGGAGTTCGCCCGATCCAACTCTTCCTCATTTATCGAGTTTC
>JAKAPB010000169.1 GCA_021823045.1 Actinomycetes bacterium
TGCCTCCCTAATGAGTTGCGATTCACTACATAGTAGCGAAACGCTACTCAGTTCCGGTAATGTGGTATACGTGAAACTTGAAGAAATTTCAACTCAACCCTGTTCGATCGCACGCGCCCTAAGCGAAGTGGGTGACGGCTGGAGCCTCATGATCATCCGTGATGCTTTTTACGGACGCACTCGATTCTCCGACTTCGTCAAGTACTCCGGCGCACAGAAGACCATCGTATCTGACCGACTGAAGCGACTTGTCGCCTCCGGAATTCTCCTGAGCGTTGAGTATGAGGAGCACCCCAAACGGTGTGAGTATCAACTCACAGAAAAGGGCGCCGACCTTGCTCACCTTATGCTTGCACTCAGCGCCTGGGGTGATCGCTGGCTCGAACGCGAAGACAGAGCCACCGTCCGTATCAAACACAACGATTGCAACAATGACGCAGTGCCCAACGTGACCTGCATGCACTGCGGAGGTGAGTTACACGCCGCCAACCTCCACGCCGAGCCTGGGCCTTCGAGGAGAGTTTCACTTGGTTAGAATTACGCGGTGCGCCGGTCTAAGTTCCATGTCTTTCTCTCACATGCCGTCACCCCCAAGAAGCGCTCCTATCCACGGTTACCGAGCCGTGAGTAAGTTCCTGACATACTGGTGATAATTGAGTAGGACTGTTTTAGGGTGAAATAGGAGGCATTTGCCGGCTATTTATCCCCTCCAACCGGTTCTGACGGTTCGTCAACATGGGCCAGCTTTACCGAACCCAGAGGCGCTTTCAGAGGATCGCTGCGGACACATCGAGGATCCAGCGCATAAGCCGCTTGGGATTCCTGCTCGATGTCTGGCGAGAGGTAGTGCCGCCCAGCCCGTCTTCGTGGCGATCCTTACAAAGTCTGCAAACCTGAGAAAGATCGGTGCCTTTCGGTGCAGAGTTGCCTAAGAGGAACCTGCGGAACTCAAACCCTCCAAAAGGCGGCGGGTCAGCCTTTCTGATTAAACCACGACATAGCCAAGTTGGTGGGTCAGTCCGGGATTGTTCAGATGGTTACTTAGTTTCAATACCCCCTAATGTACCGCCAATATTAAAATACGCATTCCGCTCCCGTTCCAGAGGGACGACGTCGAACGCTTTGCGGCTGTGTGATGCGATAATGTCGTCTTCGCGGTAGACACTGTCGCTATGGAGGGGTTGCTTTGGGGGCAACCCTTAAGTACCCGGGGCGGGACTCGAACCCGCATGCCCTTACGAGCAGAGGCTTTTGAGGCCTCCGTGTCTACCATTCCACCACCCGGGCGCAATAAACAAAATGCGCAAAAAAAACCATAGCACCTCGGAAGGGCTGACCAGTGTCTTCCATAGGGCAACTTCCAATTAGTTTTTCGAAACTCGCTGTAACTATTTTGGTCGCAGCTGAGTCTAACTACTAAATGTCTGCCTGGCCGAGCACTCCCGTAAATGTACTGAAAGATCCAAGACCTCTCAAAGCGGTGGCTGAAAATAGTATTTCCGCCGTCGATCGTACGTATTTGGAGGTCGACTTTCTCGCTCAATGGCAAGGTATTCTTGTTGGTCAAGTTCAAACTGTGGAATCCACGCTAATAGCCGGAGGGGCGAGATGATCTGTTTTTTGTTCCCTGGACAAGGCTCACAAAAGCCACAGATGGGACAGCCGTGGACGGAGCATCCTTCATGGGAGCTAGTCGCTGAGGCTTCGAACGCCAGTGGGCGAGACATAGAACACTTACTGCTCAATGCCAGCGCTGACGACCTTTCAGTTACTCGTAATACCCAGCTTGCAACCTACGTAATGTCCATGATCGCCTTAGATGCCGTTGAGAGGTTAGGTATCGTTCCGCAGCTGGTGGCTGGCCACTCACTGGGAGAATATTCCGCACTCGTAGCAGCTGGAGCCCTGGCGTTTGATTCTGGTGCCAAGTTAGTGGCAGAAAGATCTGAGGCCATGGCCATAGCAGCCGAAGAGTCCCCAGGTGCGATGGCGGCCCTGCTCGGTATTGATGACGAAGTTGCCGAACGGGCGTGCGACATGGTTGAAGGAGTCTGGGTAGCAAACTATAACTCGGGTGGGCAAGTAGTCATTGCTGGCACCAAAGAGGGTGTTGCACGGGCGTGTGAAGTGGCCAAAGAGATGGGTGCAAAGCGGGCCATGATAATACCTGTTGGCGGGGGCTTCCACACGCCATTGATGGATACCGCTAAAGCAAGGCTAAAAAAAGCACTCATATCTACTCGCTTTTACGACGCAGAGGTTCCGGTAGTTGCTAACGTTGATGCGACCGAGCACAATCTCGCTTCAGACTGGCCAAGACTGCTGCTTGAGCAGCTGACCTCCCCTGTCAAATGGTCGCAAACTCTCAGGTTGATTCACGGATATCATCCTCATCTTTTGATAGAGATGGGCCCCGGAGCCGTGCTGGCTGGACTGGTTAGAAGAGCGATGCCCGAGGCAAAAGTCCTTAGTGTTTCGAACCCCGACAACCTAGACGACCTCGTTGAGGCTATCTCAGAGGCTGGACCATTGCATGAATTTGCTAAGGCTCACCATGGAGAGCACCTTTTTATGCAGGAAAGAATAGTGGTAAGTCCTATAGCTGGGATCTTCGTTCCCACTGTTGAGACCGTTTCGGGTGAGCCGTTAAAAGAAGGAGCGACGATAACCGTCGGGGAAATACTCGGTCGGGTCAACGACGCCGAAATCCGATCTCCTTTTGAAGGCACGCTAATGGGATTAATTGCCCTAGATGGTGAAAGAGTAACACCGAGTCAGCCGCTTGCTTGGCTCAAGACTGAAGGAGCATCACGATAGTGGGATTCGGAGCAAGAATTACCGGCTGGGGGTCCGCCGTACCGGACAAGGTGGTCACCAATGCCGAGTTTGAAAGTCGCATGGCGACCTCCGACGAGTGGATTACCGAAAGAACTGGCATTAAAGAGAGGCGATGGGGAGGAACGACTTCGTCGCTATCTATAGAGGCTGGAATTGCTGCAATCAAGCGGGCTGGTCTAAGCGCAGCCGACATCGACCTCTTGATCCTGTCAACTACAACACCCGATCAAGCCGTCCCTGCCACATCAGCGGTAGTGTCTCACAAAATTGGAACCAGAGGAGGAGCCTTCGACCTAAACGCTGCGTGCGCTGGCTATGTATATGCGATGGTAGCTGGAAGGGCAATGATCGGGGCTGGAGTCAATAAGAAGGTGCTCGTCTTAGGAGCAGACACCCTATCCCGAATAACCGATATGGATGATCGGGGCACGGCTATCCTCTTTGCAGACGGAGCTGGTGGCGTTGTTCTCGAAGCAACCGAAGACCAAGACGACTTTTTGGGATGGGACCTGGGGGTCGATGGCTCGGCACAGCCGATTCTTTACGCCGATCACGGAAGCTACCTCAGGATGGAAGGTCGAGAGGTCTATAAGAAGGCCGTGAGGGTCATGGTTGAGTCTGCGGAAATAGCAATGAAGCGAGCCGGAGTGACTTCTGACGATATCGCATTATGCGTCCCCCATCAGGCAAATATTCGAATCATTGAGGCAGCATGCAATAGGTTGTCAATACCCATGGAGCGGGCGTCGGTAGTCTTGGATCGGTTTGGAAACACCTCTTCGGGGTCGATACCTCTGGCACTTGTGGACGCCGAGGAGAAGAATCGTTTGAAGCCCGGAGACTTGGTGCTATTCTCTGGGTTCGGAGCGGGCATGACCTGGGCCAGTGCCGTAGTCCGTTGGAGTGGTAACTAGTGGACCAGTCCAGCCCGAGGCACGTCATTATTACCGGAGGAGCGACCGGGATAGGTCTCGCCACAGTGAGGCGTTTTCTCGCTTCAGGCGACAAAATTACGCTTTGTTATCGAACTCATGAACCTCCTGCGGACCTAGGTCCAAAAGAAAATCTATTAGAGGTCAAGGTTGACGTCACGTCGCAACAAGACATCGAGCAAGCCTTTAAGCAGGGGGAAGAGCGATTTGGTCCGGTGGGAGTTCTCGTTGTCAACGCCGGAGCCACAGTCGATACCTTGATGCTGAGGATGTCGGAAGATGCCTGGAATAAGACGATCGAGACGAACCTCACGGCAAGTTATCGACTCACCAAACGGGCACTTGCCTCGATGGTAAAGAACCGTTATGGAAGGATTGTGCTTATCTCCTCGGTCGTGGCCGTAATGGGGTCTGCTGGCCAGGCAAACTACGCCGCGTCTAAGGCCGGAATGATAGGTCTAGGGCGGTCGCTGGCGAGGGAGGTAGCTTCGCGGAATATAACGGTAAACATCGTCGCTCCAGGAGCAGTAGCAACCGACATGGTCTTGGGCCTCCCTCAGGCCCGACTGGACACGTTATCCAAAGAGACACCGATGGGGCGAATAGCACACCCCGAGGAGATCGCTAGTGCAATTTATTACCTAGGTTCGGATGAAGCTTCGTTTGTTACAGGTGCCGTCTTGGCTGTGGACGGCGGTCTATCAATGGGAATCTGATTCCTATTGATCACCGGATATTACGCAGCCGTAGAGCTGTCCGCCGAAGGTCGGTTGGCAGTTGATGGGTCAGTGAAAGGACTCGAAATGGACCAGCAGGAGTCGTTTGAAAAGTTCAAGGGTTGTGCCGTAAAGGTGCTGGGAGTAACTCCAGACCAGGTCACCCTTGAGGCACGCTTCGCGGAAGACCTTGACGCAGACAGCCTCGACCTTGTCGAGTTGGTTATGGCCCTGGAAGATGAGTTCGGTGTCAACGTGGAGGAGTCAGAGCTCGAGGGCGTTCAAACCGTGCAGCAGGCTTACGAGTTAGTTACCGGGAAGATGGGATGAAGATAACTTGGGGGCCAAATGGGCCGAGCGATGGAATGGATGCTCCTTTCAAGGTAGCGATTGTCGGCGTTGGGATTATAAGTGGCATCGGGAATTCCAAGGAGGACTTTTGGAAAGGACTCTTCGGGCCAGCTCCAGTTGGCATGAGAACGGTCGACGACTTTGACCCCTCGTTGTGGCTCGGCCCGAAAGAGATCCGTCGCCACGATCGCTTCAACCAGTTCGGAATTGCGGCAGCTTCTCTGGCATTAGAAGACGCTGGGGATCTACAAATCGCCGATCCTGCCAGAGCAGGCGTGCTTGTGGGAACTGGGGTTGGCGGGCTCGAGAGCCTAGAGACTCAGGTAATGGTCGGCAACACCCGTGGGTTCGATAGGGTAACCCCCTTTTTGGTCCCGCTGATGATGGCAAATGCGGGTGCTGCCTCAATATCGATGCGTTTTGGGCTGGAAGGTCCTTGCGAGACTACCGTTACTGCCTGCGCCGCCGGTACGCAGGCCATAGGCAATGCTGCGAGAATGATAGCAGCTGGCCGATGTGACGTAATGTTCACTGGCGGTTCCGAATGTGCA
>JAKAPB010000170.1 GCA_021823045.1 Actinomycetes bacterium
ACTCTCTGTGAACACTTTGAAAGACGAGCCGACCATAGTTCAAGGCACGATTGCCGATTATTTGCCGAACGAGGGTGATCTACAGCACCTGGTCCGAGATGCTAAGAAATGGGCGTCGGGGAAGGGTGTTTCGCTCCTCATTTCGGATAGGAGTCTCCTCTACGTCATCCTCTCTCCTGAGTTCGCGTTGGGCGTCTTCAACATGGCGACAAAGAAGCATAGGCTTATCGACTGGGGCAAAGAAGTGGCTCTGCAAAAGCCAGTGAGTTCATTCCCCGACAACACCATAGTCGTCATCGCGAGACGGCAGGAATTGGCCAGACCGGCCTTCCAGTGGGATGATTCTGAACCTGGAACCGCTTCCGAAGAGGTCCACGCATGGATGATGCGATCCGCGGGGAGCGGGCCCGTAGGCTTGCTGCATCTGAGGGTTCCCTCTCCCACTGGGGGTCAGGCGCGTAGCGGAATCACTGCGATCGAATCTGATCGGGGTCTGGTTAAAGACGCGAATGAGGACAGCGCGACGGTAATGTCGTTCTCCCACTCCGCAGGCGGAAGAACAACGAGCACCAGGGTCATTAGTGTCGCCGACGGCGTCGGTGGAGCGGCCTACGGTGAGATCGCAAGCAAGATAGCCTCATCCGCTGCTCCGGCCGTGATCGGTAGGAGCATCCTCGAGGGAACTATAGGGGACGCCGAGAAAACCATGATTTCAGCGTTCGATGCCGCCAATGAAAAAGTCGAAAGCGTCGCAGCTTATGCATCCAAGTCTATGGCGAGCACACTGACATGCTCGCTCATTGCGGAAAATCACTTTCGGATAGCCTATGCTGGTGATACGCGGGTCTACGAGGTTAATCCGAGAGCGAACGCGATTATGAAGCTGACCGAGGACCACAGGCTTTCGCAAGACGGCGTGGCAAGCCACGTGATAACCCGGGCGATTGGGTCCAGAAACCCCTCTCCTGACATTGGCCCCGAGAAGGGGCTTCATCCGGGCAATATCTTGCTCCACTGCACCGACGGCCTTCACGACATGGTGAGCGACGGCGAGATTTTCGAAGTTTGCGCCACTTCAGCTACGCCCCGGGAGCTGGCTTCCAGGCTCGTCGGCCTGGCCAACTCCAAGGGGGGGCACGATAATATCACTGTCGCTGCCCACTATATGTGACCTCGATTGCATCGGGCTGCGAGATTTCGAAGGTGACCACGACGTACGGTCCCTTCACGCTGCTATAGCCCAATGAAATCACGTTTCTTGCCCCCAGAAGGTACGGCGTTCCTTGAATCATGTGGCCCGAAGAGATGGGTTGCCACCCGCTTGGGAGCAGAACCGCAGAGCCGTTCAGAGAGCCCAAGTCACGAACGTACCAAGCTCCGTTTCGTTCGAACAGCTCCGCGTGGTTTCGGCTGATATACGAGCCCGGGTCTGCGAGCCTAACAACAGTCACGTCCTTTTCAATTCGTGTGTGTGGCTTCGAGCGGAGAGATTCGAAGCTCTTGGGAGCAGAACCCTTTGGGCCACTGAAGAGGAAGTCGAATCTGTCGTCCCGGCCGATTACAAGCCGACTAGTCGTGACTTGGACCTCCTGATTCCTTATGGTCAAAGTTGGGTTCTTCTTAGCGATGCTCTTGGAACCTTCGAGGGCCAGCTTCATTTCGCCGGCCGTAAGGAATCTCATGCTCGGCTGCGACTGAAGCGCCTTGACCAAGACGCTAAGGACGCTGTCAGATGCGCCCCTGAGCTGTTTCGGTGCCACCAGCGACACCTGCCCGCTAGGGTAGCCCTGAAGGATGGTTGAAGGAAGGTCGCCTGTAAGCAAGTAGAGCAGCGTGGCGCCGACGCTCCATAAGTCGCCTTGTGGCGAATATCCCAGACGATAGTGCTCGGGCGGGGAATAGCCTCCCGGTGATATAATCGCCTCGGGGATGTTTGCCTGATTGTTGAAGAACTTCGCGGTGCCGAAGTCTATGACCTTTAGTACCGCATCGCCATTTCGGATCAGCATGTTCTTTGGCCTGATATCCCGATGAATCATGTTCATCGAATGCATGTATTCGACGGCGTCAAGCAGCTGTCTGACGTATCTGATTGCTTCTTCTTCGCTCATGGGAATTCCGGCGCGCAGCCTCTCCAAGCTCTGCCCCTGGATGAATTCTGTAACAAGCACGGGCGTTGAGCCGACTGCAGCGGCATCGAGATACCGAACGATGTTCTTGTGGTTAAGGACCTTGAGCAGGTAGGCTTCGACTTGCAGTTTTTCGAGGTTGATCCTGTCGGTGTCTGGTTTGCCGGTTATCTTGGGTTCCTTCGCCACCACTCCAAAGTTGGACGCAATGGCCGTGCCGAACCAGAGCGTCCCCATCCCGCCTTCGGCCAAGAACCCCGTTATCCTGTACTTGCCACCAATGACGGAGCCTACTCCAAGCACCGGCATGAGCTCTACCCTCGACACGAGGCTGTTGGGGTCTTAAACGATTAGTGTCCCTGCACCTGTTCACATCCGACTTAAATCGGGACGCCGTAGGTCCGCGTAGTAGGCATCTTGAGGCTTGCGCCAGGTGAGGTGGTGGGTGGCAGGTACCAAATAGAACGTGAAGCGGGAGCTGGAGGGATGGGGATGGTGTGGCTGGCGAAGGACACCATGGCCAACCAGAAGGTGATCATGAAGACAGCCCGAAAGAAGGACACGCCTTCTGCGGATAACTTGAACGTCGAGAAACTGGAATTTGAAATGGAGGTACTCAGGCTGCTGGCTCACAAGAACATCGTCCGGGTCGTTGATGAACTGGTCATCGATCATGACCCCCTGCTGGTCCTCGAGTTCATCCAGGGCGAAGTCCTCGAGAAGGCGGCAGCAGGTAAGCCGATGGGGGAGGACCGAGTGACCGAGATGGCCAAGCAGCTCCTGGAAGCCATAGACTACATCCATTCGATGAACCTGATTCACCGAGACATTGCCCCCAAGAACATCTTTGCTTCGAGGCCTTTGAAGTTGATTGACTTTGGGACGTCGAAGTTCTTCTATTCTCAAGCGTCGAAGCCGGAAGCGGTCGTTTCCCCCGGAGGATACACCGCACCCGAGCAATACCATTTCGCGTCCTCCCCGCAAGGCGATCTCTGGTCCGTCGGGGCGACCATATTCTACGCTTGCACGGGGCAGCCTCCCCTCCTTGCTCTCGGCAACTATCCTCATGCTTCCACCCCCGCCGACCCCTGGAGATTCAATCGAAAAGTGGGAGAGGAGTTGAGGCAACTGGTTCTCAGAGCAACGCAGGCTGACCCAACGATGCGATTCCCCACGGCAAAGGAGATGCTTACTGTTCTGGAAGGGCGAAAAACACAGGCGCCAAGATCTCAAACCAGACTTGTAATCAAGAACGAGGAAATCGCCCTCGAGGCAGAGTCAATCATTCTAGGAAGGATGGAAAAGTTCGAGAAGTCGAAAGACAACACCACTGTGTCCTCCAGCGGGCCTGGTCCGCTTATGGCCACTCAAGACAGGTGCGAGTTTGTAAGGGAAGGCAGCGCTGTCATTTTGAAGATTCCCGACCCACTTTGCTACATAAGCCGAAGGCATGCAGAGGTGTTCCATGCAGCTGGAGGCTGGTACATCAGAGATCTAGGCTCACTGAACAGGACGGCGATTTTTTCCAAAGGAGTATGGACGGAGCTTTGGAAACGTCAAGGAGAGCGGTCGCAACCAGTCAAATTGACAGGCGGAGAATGGATTTCGCTTGCGTATGACACCAAGCTTGGACCGTACATCACTGCCCTTTTCCGGAACGACTAAATGTTGGAAGATTCTTCAGCATAAATAATCCAGTCGAACCTTCTGGGCCGGCATGGGGGCCCGAGTAGGGTCTGCGGCTAAGGGTCATACTCGCACGAGCGGGTGGGAGGAGGGATCCAAGAACTCGAAGCCGATACCAAAACGAAAGCTCACGATTGTCTTGATTGGCTTCCTAGCTTTGATGCTTTTCGTGCCGGTCTGTGTCAGGCCGGTTTGGGGCGCGCAAACTGCTCAGACAGCGGCAACTGAGACAGATGTGGCTACCATTTGGCAATGCAATCAGAACACGAACTACCCATCGCAAGCGTACGTGCTAAACTACTATAACTTCTTCAATGGCTTGGGCTATTGCGGCGCCTCTGACTTAATGGAGACATGGCTAAAGTTCGACACATCATCCATTCCTCCAGCCGCAACGGTTCTCAGCGCCACGTTGACAGCAACCCTAGAGGGTTCTGGTGTCGACACAAATGTAGGCGCATACTTCGCCTCGGACAACTCTTGGAGCCAAGGCGGGATAACCTACGGCAATGCGCCGCGCTCGTCTTTGGGCTCTAGCCCCCTCTCTACCAATTACGTCTCAAGTTCTAGCAGTTACTATTCCTGGGACGTAACTTCGGCTGTGGCTACGGCCCTACCGACAGGTAGCAATGAGTTGACCTTGGTCCTTCTCCCACCAACCTCACAAGGTTCCAATGCCCAAGGATGGATAGAATTCTATTCCAGCCTGCAACTTAGTGTGACATATTCCTACGCCTCTTCTTCTCTCTCACTTTCCGCTAGTTCAATCCAGTACGGAAACTCGGTTACGGTTTCCGGCAGCACCAGCCCTACAGAATCACAAGGGACTTTCCAGCTTCAGTACAGCATTGACCAAACAACATGGTATATCATGGAATTGCAGAACGGGGGGTCGGCGACGAGTAGCTGGACGCCACCTTCTGCAGGGACGTTCTATCTTAGAGGTGTGTGGCAGATATCATGGAATGGTGGGGCTAACTCCTATACAGCTACCAGCAGCATTTCGACTCTAGTAGTCAATCCTGCCGCATCAACAACCAAGTTGACCCTCTCCGCGAATACGATCATTCTAGGCGAAAGCGTGACCATTACGGCTAACATAACTCCTTCAGCTTCAGACGGGACTGTTACTATTCAATACAGCGCGGACGGTATCACTTGGTATGCTCTGAGTTCTGGCGCTCCGGCTTCGGGGGCGTTCTCCTTCAATTGGTCTCCTAACAATTACGGGACGTATTACGTAAGAGCAGTGTGGACGGGCGACAACAACTATCAGCCGTCCACTAGCAATCAGCAGACTCTCACAGTGGAACACACTCCTACGTCGATTTCCCTTGTCGCGCCTTCATCATCAAGATTAGACCAGTCAATAACCATTACAGCTACCCTGAAGGATAACGCTAACAACCCGCTACCAGGTGCCCAGATAACGTTCCAGCTGGGATCATTGGATATCGGAAGCGCAACGACAAACGTGAACGGCGTAGCCACTTTGGTCTACAAACTGTCGGTCAGCGCAGGCTCCTACACAATAACCGGGTCCTAC
>JAKAPB010000171.1 GCA_021823045.1 Actinomycetes bacterium
GTAATTCTGGGATTGGGGAACCGAAGGTTTTTTAACCAACTCAAATACCTCGTCCTACCGGTAGCCCGGTGGAAGCGACCCTTTTGACAAGGAGCCTTGCCGCTATATTGGTAAGAAGGGTTATTACCATGAGGACCAAAGCTGTCTCGGCCAAAGTCTTGACGTAGAAGCCCGTTCCATCGGTCAATGCCGAGTCGAGCTGAGAGACGATCGTCGCTGCGATCGTGGTGAATGTCGAATATAGGTTACTCGGAATTGTTCCAAGGACGGAACCTGAGACCATGGCAACGGCCATGGTCTCACCGAGAGCCCTGGCAAGACCTAGGATGCAGGCGCCAACTACCCCTTTACTGACCCAGGGAAGGGTTATCTTTTTAGTCGTCTCCCAGTCGGTCATGCCGATCGCCTTTCCACCTTCCTCGGTGAGTGGCGGGACCTGCCTTAGAAGATCCCTAGTGGTAGCGGATATAATCGGGGTAACCATTATGGCGAGAATGATTCCAGAGGTAATTAGACCCTCTCCGTGTCCAACGTTGCCTTTTAAGAAATTGAAGCCAAAGACTGATGGCGCATTTGTGGAAATGAAGGGAAAGACGTCTCGTGAGAGCGTGGGTCCGAGGGTCATCACACCCCATAGTCCGTACACTACGCTCGGTATGCCGGTGAGAATCTCGAGGAAGAATCCGACCCCATTTGATAGGTCCTTTGGAAGTTTTTTGACTACCGCTAATGCGGCACCGATTGACACCGGAATTGCGATCAGCAGTGCGATCCCAGAGGACTCGAGTGTGCCCGCCAACAGGGGCCAGATGCCGAAACTTGATCCTGCTGGGTGGAGTACTCCGTCCGTCTTTATCGGTAGCGAGTAAGTTCCTCCCGGACGCCAGGCGAATTTTGTAAAGAATGAAATGCCGTTTAGTTTGATTGCCGGGAGCGATTCTGACAGTAATACCGCAACTATTGCCAAAAGAGCTAAAACTGGAATTACCGCGGCGAGCGCGGAAATTATCTTTAGCCCTAGAAAGGATCTTTTGTCCTTTTTGCGATGGCGAGTGTTAGCGCCAGGCGATTTATGCCTCTCGGCAGGCACAACGGTGGACCTCAAATTTGACTCCAGAAAATGTCATTCAATCGGAAGCTGCCATAGACTTGCGGTCATCATGGTTAGATTTCCTAGGGTTTCGACGTAGCAGAGAAAAAGAGCGGCTCGGACGCATCTTGCGACCGAGCCGCTCTAGCGTTTCGTTAAGAGCCTATTTTTGCAATCTGTGCCAGCGAAAGCTGCGCAACACCACTAGGTAGTGGTTGAAAGTTCACCTGGTTAAGGTAAGTAGCAGAATTACCATATTGTGGGTCCAAAGCCCAAGCCAGCACCGACCTTATCGCCTGAGCCTTGTTGGGGTCTGACTGGTGGGTATTGACGATAGCGTACTCATAGTTGATGATCGGATAGCCATTACTCGCTGGTCCGAATACCAACGAAAGCGCCTCGTTTGGTGGAGTTTGGGACACTAGCGACGATGCTTCGGCATTTACGGTAGTGCCATTTAGTGGCTCGAAATTGCCCGCCGCATTCTTGAGGAGTGCTTCTCCAAGGTGGGCAGCTTGGGTTCCGGACCGGAATGACACACCTATGTAAGCTACACAACCCTTGGTAGCTCCGCAGCCAGATACCATTCCTCCGTTACCATTCTCTGCCAGTGCACCAGGCACTGCTGGGAAGGAGATCGTGGTTCCGAATCCCGGACCAGTAGCTGAACCCCAACCGGTTGGATCACTCTTTGAGAGGTATTGAGAAAATATGAAGGTATCTCCCGAGCCATCGGAGCGGTGTAACGGAACAATTGTAAGGCTAGGTAACGCCACACCTGGATTCAAGGCCGCTATCTGCGGATCGTTCCAGTTAGTGATTTTGCCTTGATATATCTTTGAAAGGAGTGGGCCCGAAAGTTTTAGGGTGGTTATTCCGGGGATGTTGAAGTTAATCATCTGAGCGGAAATAGCCAGGGGAATGTTTTCCAAGGTGGGTGTCTGACTGACGGTCGAAGGGGAGAGGTAGGCGTCTGATGCCCCGATGTCCACCGTTCCCGAAGACGCGTCAGAAATACCAGTTCCAGAACCAGTTCCTGCAGTGGTAATGGTGACGCTCGGGTGCTGCTTGGTGTAGGCTGGCCCCCATAGGTTAAACAGCGGATAAAGAAGTGTACTACCGGTTTCCTGTAGTGCTACGGAACTGGCTGGCGGTGTTTCGAGTGACGCGAATGTCGGACCCGTTGTGCTTGCAGATGATGCTGTTGTGCTAGTGGCCTGGTTCGTCGTCGTGGTAGTGCTCGACGACGAACTAGAGCCGCAGGCGGCTAGGCCTGCGCCAAGAATGGTTATAGTGGCGAGTGCCATTGGACGTCTGGCTAACATATAGGTATTGCCTCCCTGTTCATCTACCAAGTTGGTAGCTGTTTCTTTATATTTCTCCGCGATCAGCGATCTTAGAGTCTCTTTCAATGCACGACCTGAATTTGTGCAGTTACGTTACCCAATAGACCCAGAGACGTAGCGCTGCGTATCTAGTTGGGTTGGGGCGGTGAAGATCTGGTCGGTTTGCCCGTGTTCCGCAAGCCTTCCTTGAAAGAAAAAGGCGGTAGCGTGACTCAGTCTTTTGGCCTGCGCAAGGTTGTGCGTAACTACCACAAAAGTGACTTGCGGGGCGAGCTTCGCTATGAGGTTCTCGACCAGTTCAATTGAGAAAGGGTCTAAAGCGGAAGTCGGCTCATCTAGTAGCAGGACCTCCGGCCTTACCGCTAAGGCCCGGGCCAAGCATAGAAGCTGCTGCTGACCTCCCGATAGACTAAACGGTGAGTCATTTAATCTGTCGCTTACCGCCTTCCACAATCCGACCTCCTTGAGAAGCGTTTCGGTAATTTCGTCGAAGTCATTCCTTCTCGCCAGCCCGTGAGCCTTTACTCCCACCAAGACGTTCTCTCTGATTGACATTGGAAACGGATTCGGACGCTGGAAAAGCATCCCAACGCGCCTCCTCAGCTGTAGGAGGTTGACTTGTGAGTCCCAAATACTCGCCGAGTCGAGCAACACCTCACCTTGACGGCGATAGCCACGTATCCCGTCGTTCATCCTGTTTAGCGAGCGCAAGAACGTGGTCTTGCCGGATCCAGACGGTCCGATAAGACTAGTAATCGATCCGCGAGGAAACTCTAATGTCACTCCTTCGAGTACCGTAGAGCCGCCAAAGCCCAAGGTGAGTGCCTTGGTTTTGAGAACGATATCGGAGGGATCGAGCTTTTGCAAACTGCTTCCGCTATTTTCGGCTGAGACGGTATCTGCTACCTCCCCTCTGCTGGCCGACTCAAACATCCTGCCTCAACGCCCTTCATCACTTTTCCAGTCATGTGTGTACGCCTCGATGCCTCAATTGAGACATCGTCGACGTCATGGAGAACGCTAACGAGGAGACGTGAATGATCAGTGAACATGGAGTAAATACTGCGAGTACGCAAACCAACAAGCTAGTGTCCGATAGGTAGCGATCGAAAATCGCTTAGGGCTTTACTCGGTCAAACGCGACTAGCATTATCAGGACAAAATTATGCGCTCTCCCGGATCAAATTGCGGATCTTTAGGCGGACTTAGATATAACGAGTTCGGTAGCTTTTGCCCTAATCGGCAGAACTATTTAGTCGGATTTCCGGATGGAGGGGTGCTTGGGCACTTGTTAACTGTTGACAAACAAACGGTTGGTTTCGTTATTAGGAGGTCCCGTGGCCGAGGTTGAAATCGGTATTGGTAAGTCCGGTCGCAGGGCTTATGGCTTTGACGATATTGCGATTGTCCCGTCGCGAAGGACTCGTGACCCAGAGGATGTAGATATCTCCTGGGAGATAGACGCCTACAAGTTCGAACTCCCGCTGATGGGCTCGGCAATGGACGGGGTTATCAGTCCATTCACTGCCATAGAGATCGGCAAGCTTGGCGGCCTCGGAGTGCTCAACCTAGAGGGTCTATGGACGAGGTACGAGGATCCAGATTCCGTTTATCAAGAGATTGCTTCTTTGGATCCCGAGAAGGTGACTCAGAGGATGCAGGAGCTTTATGCCGAGCCGATCAAGATGGAACTCGTTACCGAGAGAATCCGAGAGATAAAAGCCCAGGGTGTTGTTGCTGCAGCGTCGATCACGCCACAGCGGACAACCCAGATGATCCAGGCAATCCAAGACGCAGAGTTGGACGTCTTGGTCATCCAGGGGACGGTAGTTTCAGCCGAGCACGTCTCCAAGACCTCTGAGCCATTGAATCTTAAGCGCTTTATCCGAGAACTAGAGATTCCTGTCATCGTCGGGGGTTGTGCCTCGTATCAAGCTGCTCTTCATCTTATGCGGACCGGAGCCGTCGGAGTATTGGTCGGTGTTGGTCCGGGCAATGCCTGTACCACGAGGGGCGTTCTTGGACTTGGCGTGCCGCAGGCTACTGCCATAGCCGATGCTGCGGGCGCAAGGATGAGGCACCTTGATGAGACTGGAGTATATGTTCAGGTAATTGCTGACGGCGGGATGAGCAGAGGTGGAGATGTCGCCAAGGCGATCGCATGTGGAGCCGATGCAGTCATGATTGGCTCGCCGCTCGCCGCTGCTACCGAAGCGCCAGGGAAGGGCTATCACTGGGGAATGGCGACATTTCATCCGACTCTTCCGCGTGGGACTAGAGTCAAGACTCAAGTTAGGGGGACTCTCAAGGAGATCCTCGTTGGACCGGCTCACGAGAATGACGGAAGGCTCAATCTCTTTGGGGCCCTGCGAACTTCCATGGCGACTTGCGGATATGAGACCGTCAAGGAGTTTCAGAAGGCCGAAGTCATGGTTGCGCCAGCTCTGCAGACTGAAGGTAAAGCCTTGCAACAAGCGCAGCACGTCGGGATGGGACACTAAAGACTAAGTGAGACAGGCCAAGTCCTCAAGGGTTGTTGTCGTAGATTTCGGGGCCCAGTACGCCCAGCTCATCGCCAGGCGTATAAGAGAGCTGCACGTCTACTCTGAGATTGTCCCGTACTCGATAAAAGCGGAGGGCCTATTAGAAGATCCGCCGAAGGCAATAATCCTTTCAGGGGGTCCGAAGTCGGTCAATGAAATTGCCGCCCCAACTTTGGATCCTAAGATTTTCGACCTTGGAATCCCGATCCTTGGGATCTGCTATGGAGCGCAGCTGCTAGCGGTGTCGTTGGGCGGCAGAGTCGAGCGAAACGAATCTGGCGAGTATGGCAGGACTGAGCTTCGGCGCACCGGGTCCGATACTTTACTAGGGACCACGCCAAACTTGCAGAAGGTGTGGATGAGTCAAGAT
>JAKAPB010000172.1 GCA_021823045.1 Actinomycetes bacterium
CTCCAAGCGCTGCTGCTGTCTCTCCTATGCCGAGTAATGTACCCACCTACAGTATATTATCGCACGTATCTGCAACTATCATGCAGCAGTTACTAACCCCTTCCACAAATGTGCAGCAGAGGGCACTCCACTTTTACCAGACCGCCGAACTATACTAAGCATTATGAGCATACGAGAGCGTCTGTACCCTCTATATCAGGAGAGTCCTGTTCTTGTGCGTCACCATTCCGACCCTCGCTTTGGGTCGGACCCTTACGCTAAATCAAAGCCAGAGCACGGTGACGCCACGAAGCGTCAACCAACCAAAGACGCGTGAGCGGCTGGGGAAGCCTCATCCATAAGGGCGAGGGGGGTGTCACAAAAAAACTGAATCTGGCCGCTGTGTCACTGATGGCTCTGAGCCTGAGCGCTTGTCACTTCTCCAACTCCGAGTACGGCCCGGCGTCGGCGGGGGCGGCGCCGATAGCTAACTCAAACGGAGCGCCAACGACCCTAGCGAAGGTCTCCGGCCCCCCAGCTATTCCGGGGTCGCACCCTACCGCCTACGACGGCGCAGGCTTTCCAATTCCTAACTACCCAACGACAACACTTCCTGGATGGAAGTATGGACTACCGCAAGCTCCAGCAACCCTGAGTCAACGGGTAACGAAGTACGGAGATATCTTGACTACCGCTGGCGGCAGGACACTATATATCCGTATCGGGGATCAGTTCCGAAAGAGCGAATGCTACTCCCTCTGTACCGCAGCATTTCCGCCTTTTCTGACTAATGGCGCACCGATGGCCGAAGGAGGAATTCTGGCGGCCGACATCGGAGTCCTGGTTTCAAACGTCAACAAGGGCGAGCAGCTCTCTTACGGCGGCCATCCCCTCTACACCTATTCGGGAGACACTAAGCCTGGAGACATCAACGCCGAGGGCAAGGGTAAGATCTGGTACGTAATATCGGTCAGTGCCCTACCGGTATTTTCCGTCCCCGTCGGAGCCGGCGGCCTCCAGAACGTCGGCTAGCGAAGCAAAGGGGAGGACTTTCGCCCTCCCCTTTGCTTCTAACTTTTACCAAGCCCAGTACCGCCTGAGTGACTAGAGCGAACTCTCGAGTATCTGTGCGACGTCGAGTACCTTCTTAGACTCGTCAGCGATTCCTTCTGCCTGACGTGCCTTTAGCGCGTCGTCGATCATCACCATGCAGAACGGACACGCAGTCGAGACTACGTCGGCGCCGGTGAGCAGGGCCTGATCGGTCCTTTCCACGTTGATCCTCTTGCCGATATTCTCCTCGAGCCACATTCTCGCTCCACCGGCACCGCAACAGAAAGCCTTCTCCTTGTGCCGATGCATCTCGGTCGTCGTCACCCCGGGGATCGAGTTCAGAACGCTCCTAGGCTCGTCGTAGACCTCATTGTGGCGGCCTAGATAGCACGGGTCATGGTAGGTAACGCTGTGAGAGAAACTCTTAACCGGGGAAAGCTTCTTATCCTTCACGAGCCTCTCGAGCGCCTGGGAGTGGTGGATCACTTCAAACTCCGCGCCAAAGCTCTTGTACTCGTTAGCCAGAGTGTTGAAGCAGTGAGGACAGCTAGCGATAACCTTCTTCACGCCAGCGGACTTGAGTGTCTCGACGTTAATCTGCGCCTGCATCTGGAAGAGGTACTCGTTGCCGAGCCTCCTGGCCGGATCACCGCTACAGCTCTCCTGTCCACCCAATACCGCAAATGCAACCCCCGCCTGATGCAATAGCCTCGCAATCGACTGGGTAACCTTGCGGGCCCTCTCGTCAAGGGCCCCCGCACAGCCGACCCAGAACAGGTATTCGACCTCGGGCGGTATCACGCCGTCGACAACTGGAACTTCAAAGTCCAATCCATCGGTCCACTCGAGCCGATGGCTCTGGCCCAATCCCCATGGGTCGCCCTGGTTTTCAATGTTGCGAAGCATCGCCGATGCTTCGGTCGGGAAGCTGGACTCCATCAGGACCTGATACCTACGCATGTCGACGATCGTGTCGATATGTTCGATATCGACCGGGCAGGCCTCCACACAGGCTCCACAGGTGGTACACGACCAGAGGATATCCTCTGAGATCACGTCGGGAACTAGCGACTTCTTCGGGGTGTCGGCTGGTGCAGTACCAAGCAGAACGGGTGCGGATTCAAACATGTGCTCCCTTAGCGCCATGATCAATAGCTTCGGAGACAGCGGCTTGTCGGTATTCCAAGCGGGGCACTGCTCCTGACACCTGCCGCATTCGGTGCAGGTAACGAGGTCGAGCATCTGCTTCCAAGAGAACTGGCCCATCTCCCCCACCCCGAAAACGTCGTCTTCTGAAAGGGTTTCTGGGTCCATGGACGGTGTGGTAGCGAGATTGCCAAGCGCCTTAGGTCTGCGAGAAAAGGCGATGTTCAAGGGTGCCATGAAGATGTGGAGGTGCTTGGAATAGGCAACAAATACCGAAAAAGCCATAATCACCAAGATGTTGCCGATCAAAAAGATCGACTCCAAGGTATAAGCGGTTCCCTGGGATATATTTCCAAACAGTGCCGCTAGCCCATGAGAGGCAAAGGCCCAGTTCGAATATGGAAAGTCTCCATCTTTGACCTGGAATGCCCTGTAGAGGAGAAGGGTTATAACCACGAGCGCAATGCCCGCCAAAACCAGCCACGCAGCGTCATTATGGGAACCGTAGAAGCGGGAGGACCTTTCTTTCTTCGCCGGTGCATTTTGAATCCTGATGATCGAAAAAACGATCAGCGCCAAAAGGACCGCTACCGAAAAGAAGTCTTCCAGAAAGCCGAGCCACCCCATCGTCCCGATAATCGGAATATGAAAGTGACGATCAAAGAGTCCGCCGAATGCCTCCAAAATGGTAGCCAACAGAATTGTGAAGCCCCAGAAGGTGAAGAAGTGGGCTATTCCTGGGACTGTCTTTTTGAGGAGCTTTCTCTGGCCCAATACCTCGGTCAGCTCGGCGAGTACTCGTGCCCCTGCACCATCGGTACGGCCAGGGGCCGGTTTTCCAGACCGGACTAGCTTGGATATGAATAGAAATCGCCTACCAGCGATCGCCGCGGCGACGATCGTAATCAACAGGCCAATTATAAGTCTCAAGGTTCCCTCCCAAGAACCTGGTCCATCCTCTGGACGGCGGGCCACCGGATCAAAGCGCCGCCAACTGGCGAGTTGATACCTGCAAGCATTTCTTTATTACTCTACAGTAACCTCTTCGATCGTCCGATTGAACGCATCTCAAGAATTCGTCGAGCACTTGGCCCACCCACACTCGATGCTCGCCTTTAGTTGTGGCTATGCAGCATTAGCACCCAAGTGGGTGTGCCCTTAGATCAAGAAACTAATCTGGCCTCGGCCGGAAGAGCGATAGCAGAGCAAACAAAATAGAGAAAGTTACAGCGAATCGACCTAAACCAAATTTTCCCTAGCTAGCGGCTGCTCAGCAAGACCCTTCGGCAAAAATGCACACTGGCTAGCTGACCTTCGGTCTTTCCAAAGAACTGACCTAGAACCAATAAGTCGGAAAAGGCGAACTTCAGAGCCGAAATTAACTATTTCGTCGGGCGCCCGAACACAATCAATGCATTTGTGCAATTCCTGTAAGTCGATTTAGCCGCCGAAGAGCAATGGGAGATTCAGAATTTACAAACAGATAGCTCGGGCAGCACTGACAGAGAAACCACCCATTTATGACCAGTTCTCACTCGGCTTGGAAGTTCTCGAAATATCTGCTCGGCGTCGGCCCACGCTGACCCTGGTACTTGCTCTTTAGTGAACCTGAGCCGTAGGGGTTGTCGGCGGGAGTGGTCATCCTCAGAAAGCTAATCTGGCCTATCTTCATCCCTGGGTAAAGGGTAATGGGCAGATTAGCTACGTTAGAGAGCTCAAGGGTTAGATGCCCCGAGAAGCCAGGGTCTACGAACCCCGCAGTCGAATGGATGAGGAGGCCCAACCTACCCAGGCTCGACTTCCCTTCGAGTCTCCCGACGAGTTCTGACGAAAGCTCGACGTATTCGGAAGTAGAGCCCAAGACGAACTCGCCTGGATGAAGGATCAATGGTTGATCGCCTTCGACGCTAACCAGCTCAGTCAATTCAGCCTGCGCCAACTTCACGTCAATTACCTTAATTGAATGGTTGCGAAAGAGCCTGAAGTACCTATCGAGGTGCAGATCGACCGATGAGGGCTGAACGCAGCTCTCATCCATTGGGTTAAGGACGATGTTCCCCCGGGCAATCTCTTCCCGTATTGATTTGTCGGATAGGATCATAGATACCGACACGTTAGCGCAACGACTAGTGTGTTCGGTATTGCGGGCGTAGTTCAGCGGCAGAACATCAGCTTCCCAAGCTGAGAACGCGAGTTCGATTCTCGTCGCCCGCTCCAGACATCGGAGCTGTTCAGTGGCTGTTTTAGACACCAAGCTAGTTTGCATTGCGCCTCAGAGCTGTTGCTAGACCACATCGCATACATTTTTACTGACGCAGTAGGGACAGCAGAGCCGCGGGCTTGGCATCAAATGGAACCGCCAAACCTTGTTGAAGATTGGATTCAAGTCGCTTCAGAGACTGTCTATCTCAATGATGTCGGAGCGGTCCGTCAGATCAGCATCTACGAGGACGGCAAAGTCGCCTTGCAGATCCTCACCTCTGAGGTGGCGAGCCCTGCTGCTCGCCTCGCGCACACCCTACGAGCCCGGTGGCGCATCGAGAACAGCTTCAAGTACTTGGAGGAGCACCACGGCATTCACTGGCTGTACGACTACCGCATGGAACGCCGCCCCAATCTGGTCAAGGTAACCAACCCCGAGCGCACCGCGGGCCGCAACGCACTCAAAACCACCGAGTTGGCTGTCGCAGACCTCGAAAGACGCATCGGCAGGAACGCCACCACCCCCGCTACCGACATCGACGAGGAAAATCATGCCCTCGCGGGCCTCACCCGCCAGCTCGAGGTGGCACGTGCCACCTCCGACACCGCACGAGTTGCCCCCAAAGCGATCCCCGCCAAGATCCGCGCTACCGACATCGACCCCAATGCCACCCAGGCCTGGTCGGCTACCAACCGCCGTGCAATGCAGATGGTCTGTAGGCTGCTCGAATACAATGCCGAACTCGAACTTGCCCGAGCCCTCAACAATTACCTCGCCGATCCGAACGAGTACCGGGGAATCACCCGCAACTTGCTTCAGCAGCCCGGCGAGATCCGTTACAACCCGAGAGCAATTACCGTTACCATCCGCCAACCTGACGCTCCCCGCATCAAACGGGCCCTCGGTCTGCTCATTGACCAACTCAACGTCAACCCACCGCGGCTTACCGGCGACAACCGACC
>JAKAPB010000173.1 GCA_021823045.1 Actinomycetes bacterium
GTCGTCCGGGCTGGTTTCAACCCGGCTGGTGTTGATGGCATAAGACCTGGGTGTCCGCTTGGCACTCAGGCTGCCTGAGCCAGCAATCCCCCGGATTTATCCGTGGGGAGGTTTCAACTGCCTCTACCCGGTTTCCGGGCAGAAGTTTAATATCAGATCTTGCCTACCGGTTCTCCGTAGCCGGAGAAGTTGAGAACACTGCAGGAATGTACAACAAAAGAAGGTAGGTGACGAGCTGGCCTAGCTGCCAGATCACAGCGTCTCCTACCCTTGGCTAGAGACATTGCGGCCACTTGAGAGTCTTCGGCTTAGATGATTTCGGTCAGCGGACAAGTAAGTGTGCGAGTGACCCCCGGAATGATCTGAATGGACTCGACTACTACCTTGCCGATCCCGTCGATGTCCGAAGAATCGACCAGTGCGACGATATCGTAGGGTCCGATCACTCCGTCTGCCCTTTTCACTTGGGATACTTCACGCAAGGCCGGAAGGACCTTTAGCGAGTATCCAATTTCAGTCTGAATCAGTACGTAAGCCTGCAACTTGGAACCTAACTTGTGTTCTTCTCTTTCGGACCGCAAAGAGTCCTAGGCAATCTTAGGCTCTCAATTGGCAACGCTCGCTCGAAATCTGGGTTGTTGCAGACATTCTCAGGGGATCTACAGGCAAGCCGGTCGATTAAAGTTGGGTTGTCTAAAGTGCGAGCATCGAGGAGGTGCGACAGTGGAGTTGGTCGAGATCATGAATCGTCTCGATGAGACGATCGCCTACCCTGCGCAGCGTCGTTTTGAATACCGAGACCAGTGGGCCAGCGCGAGGATCAAAATTCACCTCGAAGCAATGATTGCACATCGGGATGGATACTCTGACCCAAGAGATGGCCTGTTTGTCTTCAACGCACTCGTTCACTTATCCCGAGGATATTGCTGCAATAACCTCTGCCGCCACTGCCCCTTCGTCGGCGGACCGAGGCGGCCGAAGGACTTTGTGCTAGAAATATGAACTTCTTTGCTGGGTTTTGGGGACGCTTGTCTCAAGCGAGAGCTAATTCTCCAGGGGAAAACCTAAGAGGTACTTGGATCTCAGTGTAGATATCCTAAGGGGAGAGCTTGTTGACCGAGTATCTCCCTGTGTTCAGGGCCTTCTTGGACGATCCCGATCCGGATTGGTTCATTTAGGTCGTTAGCTTTGAACCTAGTTTCGACCTCCGCTGGGCGATTTGTAGCGAAAATGAGCTCGAAGTCTTCTCCACCATATATCGCTTCTTCAAGGGTCGCCCCTTCCTGTATGGGAATGTTGTCCACTTTGAATCCACAATTCGAGGCGTCGGCCATACGCCAAAGGTCGATTGCTAACCCATCAGATATATCCATCGCCGCCACTACCCCCATCTCGGCGAGCAAGATTCCTTCCTTGATTCGGGCTAGTGGGTGGAGGTGTCTTTTGGCCCTGGTTGAAGCATGCGATGCGTTGCTTGAACCCTTCAACTCTCGTAATCCAGCGGCGGATCCTCCAAGGGGGCCGGTGACGAATATTGTGCTTCCGGCGGCCAAATTGGATCTCAGCATGGGATTTCTACCGAAATGTCCGCCAACGACGGAGATGGATACGACGATCGAGGCACCATCGGAAAGATCTCCTCCGATTACGACGATTCCGTACTCTTCGCAGGCCGATGCAATGCCAGATTGGATTTCAGCAACATTGGTGTCCTTGGGCGCCGAAATCGTCACCGTTGCAAATAGCGGAGTGGCCCCCATTGCCGCTAGGTCAGAGATGTTGACCGCAACGGCCTTGTATCCGACATCTTTTGGGGCGAAATACGCCATGTCAAAATGGACGTTTTCGGCTATCAGATCGGCACATAGCGAATATCTATTTTCCTGTAAAACGACCACAGCGGCGTCATCTCCGGGGCCAATTTCGAGAAATTCCAGTCCCTTGCCCGATCCGATCGGGCCGACTTTGGATAAAATCCCAAGTAGATGAGCCTCGTTCCATGCGGATTCCAAACAAGCTCTCCTTGCTAATTCCTGCAAAAATGGGTAGAGCCCCACCGGAGCTTACCGGGACGCTCTGCTGGTTCATTTGATTATGGTGACTTACTAGGCAAAAATGGCGTAGCCTGTATGAATCCGAAATTTTACTTCAGGAAGGGGCAAACTACATGGCTGAAGTAGTAACCCGAAATAAGAAACTCCTCGACTGGGTGAACGAGGTCAAAGAACTTTGTACACCCGAAGCGGTGCATTGGTGTGATGGCTCCGAGGCGGAGAAGGATCTCCTAATCGAGGGGATGCTCGAGTCGAAGACACTAAAGAGACTAAATCCGCAAATTAGGCCCGACAGCTACTGGGCGGGATCCGATCCACGCGATGTTGCTCGAGTTGAAGACAGGACCTTTATTTGCTCAGAGAAAGAGGAGGACGCCGGTCCCTCCAATAATTGGCGTGAACCTTCCGAGATGCGCGCGACGCTGCGGTCTCTCTTCAGAGGGTCGATGGCCGGGAGAACAATGTACGTGGTCCCATTTTCAATGGGTCCGATCGGGTCCAAATTCTCAATAATTGGGGTCGAAATAACCGATTCGGCCTATGTGGCTGTGTCGATGGGGATAATGGCTCGCATGGGCAAAGAAGTTCTCAATGCACTCGGAGACGACGGTGAGTTCGTCCCCGCGCTTCACTCCGTCGGTGCTCCCCTTCAGGCCGGTCAGCAAGACGTCCCCTGGCCGTGCAACCCGGACAATCGTTACATTGTCCATTTCCCTGAGACTCGGGAGATCTGGTCTTTTGGTTCGGGATATGGAGGCAATGCGCTGTTAGGTAAGAAGTGTCTTGCCCTTCGGATCGCGTCCGTCGTCGCCCATGACGAGGGGTGGCTCGCGGAGCACATGCTGATTCTAAAGCTCACTTCGCCTCAGGGAGCAGTCAAGTACGTAGCCGGAGCTTTCCCATCAGCCTGCGGAAAGACCAACCTGGCGATGGTAGTCCCAACGCTACCCGGCTGGAGTGTCGAGACCGTAGGTGATGATATCTGCTGGATGAGATTCGGTGAAGACGGACAGCTGTGGGCGGTCAACCCCGAGGCAGGGTTTTTCGGAGTGGCTCCTGGGACTTCGGAGCAGACGAATCCAAACGCACTTCACACCCTAAGCAAGGAAACGATCTTTACCAATACCGCAGTTACTTCTGATGGAGACGTCTGGTGGGAAGGTCTTACTGATGAACCACCGGCCGATCTGACCGATTGGAAAGGCAACCCTTGGACTAAGGGTACCGCTACCCCAGCGTCGCATCCAAATGCCCGCTTTACGGTCTCAGTCAAAAACGGTCCCTCGATCGCTTCCGAGTGGGAGGACCCACGGGGAGTGCCGATCTCTGCGATACTTTTCGGGGGCCGCAGGGCTTCCTTAATTCCGCTGGTTACCGAGGCGAGGGACTGGGAGCACGGAATATTTCTAGGGTCTGTCCTCGCTTCGGAGACGACCGCAGCAGCAGACGGGAAGGTCGGAAATTTACGCCGTGACCCCTTTGCGATGCTTCCATTTTGTGGCTACAACATGGCGGACTACTTTGGGCATTGGCTTAGCGTAGGCGCCGGAGCCGACCAATCTAAGCTCCCCAAGATTTTCCTTGTCAACTGGTTCAGGCGTTCTGACAAAGGCAAGTTTCTATGGCCGGGATACGGCGATAACTCCAGGGTTCTCGAGTGGGTGGCGAAAAGGGTGGATGGAAGCGTCGGCTACCAAGAGACCGCATTGGGCAGGGTACCTACCATCGATGGAATTAATACAGAAGGGTTGGCTATCTCTGAAGAAGCCCTCAAGGAACTGGTCAGAGTGGATGTTAACTTGCTAGCCGACGAGGTCGATTCGATCCGGGAGCACTATAGCCAGTTTGGCGAGCGGCTCCCCGCAGAGCTGGCGACGCAACTATCTCTGCTAGCTAAAGGGGCTGTGAAGGCCTAGGTGGGTGGCGGATTTTAGATTCTAAAAGGGGGAGCTCCAAATGGAGCTCCCCCTTTTTTTCGGTTGGGTTTGACGTGGTTGGAGTTTTCAGGCGTTAGTCGCTCCAGGAGGGGTAGTCGGCTGGCCTTGTGGCCCGCCAAAGCCGCCGTTGAAGTTATGGGCGCCAGCGCCTGGTGCGATCCCGATTGTGCTAGCCGTTATCGTCGAGCCCGAAAGATTCCCTTCTACCATGACGTGGGTGCCATTCGTGATGCTCGATAGAGTCGGGGCGGTTCCACCCGGTCCCCTGTAAGTTGTCGAGGAGTTGACCATGACGCTATAGGTCGCTCCAGCCTGTGTAGTCAGGGTAAAGCCGGTGGTAGTAACGGCGGAAGCGGTTCCACCATATCTCGGGACGGCGATGTCGACCATGGTTGCGTCTAAAGATGTGTGGTCGGATGATATGGAGCCGTATGCGACGACCTTTTCGCCAGTGGTTACGTTGTCGGTTGAAGAGGCCGTCGCCCCTCCGGTGGCGAACTGAGTGGCACTATTGAGATCGATGGTCCGGTAAAAGCCTTGTCGGTCCTGGATGACTATCGTCGTCGACCCGGCAGAGATTACCTTTCCGGCCAAGGTTGGCTGGAAGATTTCGACACTGGCTGCTGTTACTGATTTTGCAGATGGTGATAGATTTTGGTTGGTCGGCCGGACCATTACCAGCTCGCCAAGTGTGACAGAGGTTGGCTGGGTAGTGACGCCGAATTCGTGGTAGGTAGTCGATGATGTTGTATCGACGCTTACCGATGCCCCATTATTTGCCGAGATGGTGAAACTGCCGCTACCGATCGACGATACCTTGCCTGCTAAGCCGTCTAGGCCAGCGCCGGGACCCCTGCGCCACCCGCCTGGGCGGCCGGGGCCGGGTAGACCTTGGCTTGTGGTGGCAGACGATGACGCTATCGCCGAGTTGGTAGTTTGTGTATTCGACGAGGCCGAAGCAATGCCAAAGGCTCCTACGGAGAGGCCCAGAGATATTGCAAGGGTGTAGCTGAGCTTTTTGAGCGGAATCGCCTTTATTGTGCGTTTCATCGGATCTCCTTCTTGTTTGAGGTTGTCAACTAGATATTCGGAGATGAAGCTTTGGTTCCACTTGAATTACTCTCCGAAAAGCCGGGGAATGATCTTTTGCCGGCTGAATTCACTACTTGGTTTTAGCTAGGAGACAGCAGTTGACTTCACAGGAGTCCTTTGGATTTAGCATGCCAGGGTAGGTTGGGGCATGGTAGGAGGGTTCTATTTGCTCTTGGACGAGGTCGGCGGCCATTGAGATGAAAGCGTTGTTGTTGGAAGCAGTGGGTACGCGATAGAAGTCAATTCCAAGAT
>JAKAPB010000174.1 GCA_021823045.1 Actinomycetes bacterium
TCATAAATCACATTCTGGTGTCCGGTACCACCGGTCCATTCAAATCCGTAGAAAGGTACGAATACGTCCGGGATGTGCAAGACATCGGCTATCTTTTGAATCATCGCCCACTGGTATGTAGAAGTATTCTCTGCGTGGTCGGTCACAGCCCAAAAGTCGTACTCGCACACATCCCACGCGTAATGATAGAAGTCGTCCAAGGTAGGTTCATCGCCAGCGGTACAGCGACTGATCAGGGAATGTCTATGCAAGTCCCCCCAAAATAGGGAGTATGAGCCTCCGTCAACTTGAGTGCTATAGCGCCTTGCTCTCTGCCCGTTCCTAGCATCCACCCAAGGTCGGTCGTAGGGAGACCCGACCTTGGGTGGAAGGGCTTTAAACTCGGCCAAGGTACGCAAATCACCCACACGTTCCACGGTGCGTGCTGCGGAAACGACAGGCGGGGAGAAAACACCGAGCCGAATTCCGCCGGGTCGATCCACCGTATTCCAAATCACTTCGCCATAGTGTTCGCGCAACTCTGGGCGTTCTGCACCACCAAAGCCGTCTTGCCATTCGAGGCTTTGGTCTCTCCGGCCATCTTCCTTCCAAGCAACCGCCAAAACACCGTCATTTGACGCAAGAGCCACCTCCTCTAGGGGTCCATCCCCCCCATCAAAGTGGGTCGGACCACCCCAGCTTCCAGATTCGAACGCTTGGACGACGGTCTCCCAGTAGTAAAGCATGAGTGGCAATCGCCTTATGATTCGATAGGCCACAACCACCTGCGACTCGCCGACAACACAAAGTTTTGGTAGAGCAGATGGGGACATCTTATGCATAGATCCTGGCCTGGGTTGCTCGTGCCACTGGTCCGAGTCCGCCCTTAGGGCATAGACCTGGATATCAGCGGTCACGTTTGGAGATAGGTCAGCAGGAATCGCCCGGCCGTCGGACTTAGTTTGACCAGCGATAGACTTTCCCAGATCCTCCAAGGATCGAAGTCGTGTCGGCCCGGACCCACCATGACCACCAAGGACGACCCTGTCCGTGGCGCACCAGATCGTTCCGTCCGCGGTAACCGCAAGGTTTGGATGGAGGGAATATCCAGTCGATTCCGACAGGACATAACGCCGGTCAGGGGCATTCGGGTACCTTAGCAAAATCGCCGTAACGTATCCGGAATCACCATAGCTCGTCCAGGCGTAGCAAGTACCTCCGCCGGGAAGAGCAACTCCGACCGAGTCCCAAACATTCCGCTCATCTTCCAGGGATAGGCATTCAGTTTTAGTCCAAATTCCCGACGAATAGCGCTTGGTCACAATTGCGAATCTTCGGTCGACCAACTCCTGAAAACAGCACTCGATCTGCCCATCCTCGAGGAGAATGACTTCTTGATTGAAAGCGCTTACACCGGGAGTACTCAATAGCTCCGGCTTGCTCCAACCCTCCCTAGAGCGCTTTACATACCAAACTCCCATCTCCAGGTCACTTCTAAAACCATAAAACACCCATGTAAGGCCATCGTTGTCGGTTACGACCGAAGGACGTAAGCAATCGCCCGGTTCTGCAGAAACCGAAGTTGCTTCATTTAAGCTCTCGCCGTCCAGGCCGAAATAGTCGACGACTATCTGCTCTCCAGCCCCTTCAATCCAACGGATAGAAGCGAGCACAAATCCACTAGGAGTCGTAGCCAGTGCGGGCCTAGCCGTCGGGGTGGGCTCAGAAATACGATTACTCCGATATCGCCGATAACCTTCAAGCGGCTTGAGCTGCTTCAAAAGATCGTCAGGAAGTCTCAAGACCTCCGGCAGCACTCCACCCCCCTCATCGATGTCGGTATACCGAGCTGGGTCCGGGTCAATGGCGTCGAGTACTTCCTGAACGTCATAGCCCTCGTCCATAGCCGTCAAAAGGCGTCGAATAAAACTCTCTACCATCAAATGGCCTGATCTTGTTCCTTTAGCCGCCCCGTCTGCGGGTAGGATATCTTCGCCGAATTCTCCCAAAGTAACACTCCCCAACTGGATAAAAACTGATGACCAACCCACGCATTAGGGTTATGGGTTAACTGAGTCCCTGCTGTTTGAGCCAGTTAGCGGCGACGACGTTTGCTGGTAATCCGTTGATATCCACTTGAGAATTCAGCTGGGTAATTACCGGCGTAGTGAGACGGGAGAGAACATTTTGCATCAATTTACCAATAGCCGGATATCGATTTAACACGCTAACACGAACCGTCAACGCACCGTTATACAGCGGGAAGAACTTCTTGTTGTCTTTCAAAACGGTAAGGTGGTTTGAAATTAATCGCGCGTCCGTGCTGTAGGTCTCTCCAAAATTACAAGGACTCCCAGAACCTAGACTCGAATAGATCAGACCGAGTGCCTCGGTCTTCAGATTCGAGTTCGGGAAGGTAAAGCCGTAGGTGGACTCAAGGCCGGGTAGACCGTCTGGACGCACTGCAAAACTCGAGGTTGAGCAGAAGGTGGCCACACTCGGGTTCGTTTTGACCAGCTTAGCCAGCTGCGATATGGTCGTGATGTGGTATTGCTTGGCCGTGGCTGAATTCGCCGCTACATCATAGGTGTCGTTAAAGGGCGACGGACCAATCCAGGCGATTTGGTTTTTAGCTCTATCCATGGAGTTCAGCTGCTGGAAAAGTGCCTCCGAATTGGTAATCGCCGAGGTCTGCTTGAGATACACGACCCAACCAGTACCGGTATAGGAGGGGAACATGTCGATATTCCCCGAAAGTTCTGCTTGGCGAATGGTGTCCACGCCTGCAATGTCAAGCTTGGAGGTCACATTTGCTCCAGCAGCCTTAAGTGCGTCAACAGTGATATAGCCCATTATCAGCTCTTCGGTAAAGTTCAGCGATCCAACGGTGATGTTCGCTCCTTTTAGGTTATAGTTTGCCGCAATGCTACCGTTAGAAGCTGCACTGGTCGTGGCTGA
This sequence comes from Actinomycetes bacterium, assembly GCA_021823045.1. The sequence goes on from JAKAPB010000174.1 coordinate 2,938, forward strand.
TGAACTAGAGGCACTCGAAGAGGAGCAGGCCGAGAGGATCATCGAAGCCGTAGCTATCGATCCTATAGTTAGGGCTGCTTTGGATTTGAAACAAACGCTACCCAGGGAAATACGCTTGGTCGACTTGACCACTTCATTCTCCTTTCATTAGAGAAAAACTTCCATAGTTGATTTTTTCGGTCAACTAGGAGATAAGAGTTCGCCGGCGATCATTGCTACCCAGTCCATTGCTAAGGCAAAAACGGCAACAAGTACGCTTCCGGCAACGATTATCGGAGTCCTGTCCACTGCGATCCCGGTGGTGATCATTGTCCCCAAACCACCGCCATTTATGAAAGTCGCTAGTGCTGCAGTTCCGACATTTAATATGATTGCTGTCCGCACTCCAGCCATGATGACCGGAACCGCCAAGGGAAGTTCTATACCTACCAGGATCTGAATAGGACGCATTCCAATCCCGCGAGCTGCCTCTAAAATGGCCTTATCTAGACCATTTAGGCCAGTTACCGTATTTCGAAGTACCGGGAGAATCGAGTAGAGGATCAAGGCGTAAATCGCCGTCCTCGCTCCGACGCCGAGTACAAGTGCGGCAAGAATCATCAGCCCAACCGGAGGTGCGGCCTGCCCCAGGGTCGCAAGAGCGGTGACGAGACTATTGGCTATCGGGGCCTTTCGACGGGTCAGCAAAATTCCCAACAGTACAGCAAGCACAGTCACCACGGCAGATGAGACGAGTGTCAGATCTAGCTGTTGAAGCAGTTCAGAGCGGATAGTTGACCAATAAAGGCTACGATGGTCAATGCTGTCCAGATGTGTTGTGTGCAGGTACAGAATCAGCAGAGCAAGAATCAAAATCAGCATCAAAGGACGAACCACGAAGTGGCCGATCCTCCGAGTCCTCCGTCCCCTTGAGGCAGATTTTACCGGGCCAAAGCTAGGGTTCTCGCCAGCGGTATCGGTCCCTTGAGCCACTTTGACGGACGATGGAAAGATTGTCACTTGCCGACACCGTAAGTCGCTACTGACGTTCCGGCCAGGGGAATAAGTGATCTCCGGATTCCTTTTAGGTTGATAATCCCTTGAAAGGCTTCATTGCCGTCCACGACGACCGCGCAGTCATGGGGACAATATACGATCCGAGAAATAGCATCTCGGAGCGAGGTTGTTTCAAGATCAAGCTTGCAGTCCACCTCAGACTTCGAAGACTCGCTCGTCGTATCAGAGTAAATCCAGTAGAGGGGTCTCTTGGCCTCGTCGACGACCAAAACCCGATCTTTTCCTTCTATTTCTGCCGATGACAGCGCTGCAAGTCGTTCCTCTCGTCCCAGCCCTTCCGGCAGAGTCGGCCACATGTCGAGGGACACATCACACAGCCTCACGCAGGACAAAAGCTGCACTAGTCGACCGGAGCCCAGCATAGACGCAACAAAGGCATCCGCTGGAGCAGACAGAACTTCGGTCGGGGCGCCGACCTGGGCAATCTTCGACTGGGGTCCGAAGATCACCACGCGGTCGGCAAGACGCATGGCCTCAGCCATGTCGTGGGTCACAAAGACGATTGTTTTCCGAATGCTCTGCTGTAACCGCAGAAACTCGTCCTGCAGCGACGTTCTGGTAATAGGATCAACCGCAGCAAAAGGTTCGTCCATTAGTAGAATCGGTGGATCAGCAGCCAGAGCCCTCGCGACTCCGACTCGTTGTGCTTGTCCTCCCGATAGCTCTCTCGGGTATCGGTCTCTATAAATCGAGGGCTCAAGGCCCACCATCGATAACAACTCGTCTATTCGCTGCGTAGTTCGGTCCTTCTTCCATCCCAGAAGACGAGGAACGGCCGCAACGTTATCCGCAATTGTCATATGCGGAAATAGACCAACATTTTGGATCACGTACCCAATGCCTTGGCGAAGACGATGGGACGGTAGATCACCAACATCTTGACCATTGATTATGATCTGACCGCTTGACGGCTCGATAAGTCTATTAATCATCTTCAGTGTCGTGGTCTTGCCGCAACCAGACGGACCAGTCAATGCGACGAACTCCCCTTCAAAGATTGACAAAGTCAATCGATCCACAATCGGTGCACCAGCATCCTTGTAACACTTAGACACGTCGCGTAATTCAATTACCGATCGCCTCGGTTGAAGCTCGGCCCCTATATTCGAAGCCTCTTGCGGTGATAGATCCAAAGCCACCTGCATATCCCCCTACCTTGCCCTCTAGCGAATGCCCGGTGAAACCGTCAGGCGAGAAATCAGCCAGAAAAAGCCGTCTAAAGCTATTGCAATCAAAAGAATCATGACCGTCGCGCTAAGCACTTCCGGTACCGCCGACCTCGAGCCAACTTCGGCCAGCCCGTTAAAGAGAGTCGCCCCCAATCCAGGG